>NZ_JAODZG010000020.1:0-66693 GCF_029835135.1 Stenotrophomonas sp. GD04145
GCGCAGCGCGGCCGTCAGGGCGTATCGGCCACCAGTGCCAGCCAGCGCTCGATGCCGCGACGGTCGCGCGCGGCCAGCAGCTTCGGAGCGCGGGCGCGCAGGGATGCCAGGTCGGCCTCGCGGATCGCGCGGCGGACTTCCAGCAGCGTGCCCGGATGCAGGCTGAACTCGGTCAGGCCCAGTGCCAGCAGCAGCGGCGCCATGCGCGCGTCCCCCGCGATCTCGCCGCACACCGCCACCGGCACACGATGGCGTGCGCCGGTCTCGATCACCATCTGCAGCAGGCGCAGCACCGCCGGGTGCAGCGGCGAGTAGAGTTCGCCCAGCGCCTCGTTGTTGCGGTCGGCCGCGAGCAGGTACTGCACCAGGTCATTGGTGCCGATCGACAGGAAGTCGACCAGGTCGATGAAGCTCTCCAGCGCCAGAGCAGCGGCGGGTACTTCGATCATCGCCCCCAGCGGCACGTGGTCGGCCACCATGTGCCCTTCCGCGCGCAGTTGTTCGGACAGCTTGAGCATGCGCCGGCGCACGGCCAGCAGCTCTTCTCGCGTGCTGATCATGGGCACCAGCACCCGCAGCTTGCCATAGGCCGAGGCACGCAGAATCGCCCGCAGCTGGGTGTCGGCCACTTTCGGCCGTGCCAGCGACAGGCGCACGCCCCGCAGGCCAAGCGCCGGGTTCTCTTCGTTGCTCAGGGTCAGGCCGGTACGATCCGCTTTGTCCGCACCCAGATCGAGGGTGCGGATGGTCACCGGCCGCCCGCTCATGCCCAGCGCGGCGTCGCGGTAGGTCCGGAACTGTTCTTCCTCGTCCGGCAGCTCGTTGCGCTGCAGGAACAGGAATTCCGTACGGTACAGGCCCAGTCCCTGCGCGCCGAGGGCGTGGGCCTGGGTTACGTCCTCCAGCGATTCGGCGTTGGCCAGCAGGGCGATGTCGACCTGGTCGCGGGTACGGCTGGGTTTGCTGCGCAGGCGTCCGAGCTCCCGCTGCTCGCGGGCGTGTTCCTTCAGCCGTGCGCGATAGTCACGCAGGTTGTCGGCCTGCGGGTTGACGGTGATGCTGCCGTCGGCGCCATCGACGATCAGCACGTCGCCATCGGCAACGCGGCTGAGCAGCTGCGGAACGTTGACGATCAGTGGCAGGTGCAGACTGCGGGCGAGGATGGCGCTGTGCGACAGCGCGCTGCCGGCGGCGGTGACGATGCCTACGACGCCCTGTGCCTGCAGCTGTGCCAGCTCGGACGGCGCGATGTTGTCGCAGACCAGGATCTCGCCGGCCAGCCCCTTCATCACCGGCGCACGCTCCGGCTGCAGGAAGGCGTGAATGCGGCCGATCACATGATCCAGATCGTCCATGCGGCTCTTCAGGTAGGCATCGTCCATGCCATCGAAGACCTTGGCCAGGCGGTCGCGCTGCAGGCGCAGGGCGTATCCGGCGCTGTACGGGCCGCTGCGGATCAGCTCATCCAGGCCGAACAGCAGCTCCGGGTCGTCCAGCAGCAGCGCGTGCAGATCGAGGAATTCGCCCACTTCCTGGTTCAGTGCGCCGTGCAGGCGCTGCCGAAGCTCATGCATCTCCGCGCGCGCGGCGTCCACGGCGTGATGCAGGCGCGTCAGCTCGGTTTCGATCTGCTGCGGTGCCACGCGCTGTTCGGCAACGTCCAGCGCATGCGGCAGGCGCACGCGTGCACGCCCCATCGCCGAACCCCGCGCAGCGCCATGACCAGCCAGCAGCTGGACCGGCCGTTGGCCGGAAGGGAGCTGGCCGGCGCGGGCGCGCGGCACGATCAGCTGTCCTCGTCGAAGCGGCGTTCGAACAGGTCGACCACCGCGTCCATCGCGGCGGCTTCGTCTTCGCCACTGATGCGCACGGTGACCGGGGTGCCCTGGCCGGCAGCGAGCAGCATCACGCCCATGATGCTCTTGGCGTTGATCTCGCGGCCCTTGGCAGCCATGGTCACGTTGCACCGGAACGGTGCCAGGGTCTGCACCAGCTTGGCGGTGGCCCGGGCATGCAGGCCCAGGCGGTTGCTGACGGTGAGTTCTCGTTCAAGCATCGTCGACTATCGCTCCATTACGGGTACCCGCCGCAGCGGTGGCGGGCAGTTGATCCAGTGCCTGTTCCGGATAATTCATCACCCGCAGCAACATCGGCAGGCTCAGCGCCGACACCCGGCGAACCGGGGTTCCCAGCCGGGCCAGCTGCCCGGCAAGGTTGGCGGGGCTGGCGCCGTACAGGTCGGTCAGGATCAGCACGCCTTCTCCACCATCAACCCGCCGCAGCGCGGCCGAGGCGAGGGGGAGCAGAGCATCCAGGTCTGCGTCGAACGGTACTTCGAAAGCTTCGGTCTTCAACGGCAGCTGCCGCAGGAGCCGGGTCGCCACGTCAAGCAGGGCGGCGCCGACCCCGGGATGTGTTACGAGGAGAATGCCACAGGTCATTACTGCACGTTAACAGGTCAAGGTGAATTGGCGATAGCCGCAGATGAGGGGCACTGTGTCCCGTATTCAGCGTCCCCCGCCTGCCGGCCCATCCCGCCCCTCCGCGGGGCGGTCGGGCGCACCCCGGCCGGGCCTCTCAATCCTGCTCGCGGTGATAGGTGGCCACGTCTTCCCAGCCCATTTCGCGGGCATGCCGGGCCATCCGTTCGGCCAGATAGACCGAGCGGTGCTTGCCACCGGTGCAGCCGAAGGCCACGGTCACGTAGCTGCGGGTGCCGTCGCCCAGCTTCGGCAGCCAGGTGTCGAGAAAACCCATCAGCTGTGCGAGGTAGCACTGCACGTCCGGCTGGGCTTCCAGGTAGTCGCGCACGCCCGGCTCGCGGCCACTGAGCGCACGCAGCTCGGGGTCCCAGTGCGGATTGGGCAGCACCCGCGCATCGAAGACGAAATCCGCTTCGGCCGGCACGCCACGCTTGTAGGCGAACGATTCGAACAGCAGCGACAGGCGGGTTGCATGGTCCAGCGTGAACTCGGTGATGATCCGGCGGCGCAGCTGGTGCACGTTGAGCGCGCTGGTGTCGATGATCGCGTCGGCCTCCTGGCGCAGCGGTGCGATCAGTTCGCGCTCGCGGGCGATCGCTTCCGGCAACGACAGACCGAGCTGGCTGAGTGGATGGCGGCGACGGGTGTCGGCATAGCGCTTGAGCACCGCCTCGTCGCTGGCTTCAAAGAACAGCACCTTGGTTTCCACGCCAGCATCGGTGGCCAGTTGCCGCCAGTTGGCCAGCTGGCTCAGGTCGGCCTGGCCGCGCACGTCGATGCCGACCGCCAGCCGGCGCGGCGCGGCGCCGTCATGGTGGGCCAGCAGGCTGCGCACGAAGTCCGGCAGCAGCTGGATCGGCAGGTTGTCCGAGCAGTAGTAGTCCTGGTCCTCGAACGTCTTCAGGGCGACGGATTTACCCGAGCCGGACAGGCCGCTGACGATGATCAGGGTCGGGGCGGTGGGGGCAGCGGTGCTCATGGACAGACTCTTCGAAGGCCAGGGAAATCAGGGTGTTCGCCGTTCCAGCAGGTTGCTGTGGCGCGCGATGAACATCGCGGCCGGGTCGATGCCCTTGGTCCGCAGGATATGCAGGCGGGTGGCCGCCTCGGTCAGCACGGCCAGGTTGCGGCCGGGCATCACCGGCAGCGTGATCAGCGGCACGTCCAGGTCCAGCACATGGCGGGTACCGGAATCGCCGGTCAGGCGTTCGTAGCCATGCGGAGTGGGCTCGGTCATCGGCTTGGTCAGGTGGACGATCAGCCGAAGGTACTTGTTCTTCTTTACAGCCGTGTCGCCGAACATCTCGCGCACGTTCAGCACGCCCAGGCCGCGTACTTCCAGCAGGTCCTGCAGCAGTTCCGGGCAGGTGCCGTCGAGCACGTCCGGCGCGATCTGGGTGAATTCAGGTGCATCATCTGCCACCAGGCGGTGGCCACGGCTGAGCAGTTCCAGCGCCAGCTCGCTCTTGCCCGACCCGGCTTCGCCGGTGATCAGCACGCCGATGGAGTAGATCTCCATGAACACGCCGTGCAGGATCACGCGCGGCGCCAGCGTGCGTGCCAGGTGGTAGGAAAGATGATTGAGCAGTTCGTGGCCGCGCTTGGGAGATACCCACAGCGGCGTGCCCGACTCGTCGGCGGCCGCGCGCAGGTCTTCCGGACAGGGCTGGTTGCGGGTAATCACCAGCGCCAGCGGGTGCGACTGCATGAGCTTTTCGATCGTCTCCCAGCGCTGGCGCGGTTCCAGCGCGTCCAGCCAGGACAGTTCCTCGGTGCCCAGGATCTGCACCTTGTTGGGGTAGATCGCATTGAGGTAGCCCGCCAGCGAGGGCCGGCGGGAGACGGTGTTGCCGGCCTCGAGCTCGCGCTTCTCGCCGGATTTTCCCGCCACCCAGCGCAGGCCCAGGCGTTCGCGCTGCTGTTCGAACAGTTCGCGTGCGGTGATGCTGGTATTCATGCGGCACTCGCCGGGGGCGTGAGATCCAGGGCCTGACGCAGTGCCCGCGCGTCGCCGGCGGCGCGCAGCGCCTCGCGGATGGCGGGGGCGGAGAACAGTTCGGCCAGTTCGGACAGCAGCATCAGGTGCTGATGGGTGTAGTGGGCCGGAACGGCCATCGCGAACACCAGGTCGACCGGCTCGTCGCCCCCGAAGTCGACGGGGGCCTCCAGTCGCAGCAGGGCGCCGCGTGGGCGGTCCAGGGTCGGCGCGCGGCCATGCGGGATGGCGATGCCGCAACCGATCGCGGTGCTGCCCAGCGCCTCGCGCTGGCACAGGTTCAGATAGATCTGTTCGGCATTGGCCTGGCGGCAGGCCAGCAACCCGGCCGCGGCCTTGAGGACGCTGTCGCGGTCGGTGGCCGTGCAGAGCTGGGTCTGCACGGCCGCCAGGAGGTCAGTCAGGGGCATGTCTGCGGGGAACGGTGGCGATCAGCCGCCATTGTCACCCACCGGCAGCGGTGCGTGCTGCTGTTTTTTCTCCTTGTGCTTGATCACCAGGCGGTCAAGCTTGTCCGCAAGCAGGTCGATCGCGGCATACATGGTCTGGCCGCCGGCCTCGGCGTGCAGGGTCTGGCCGGGAATGTTGAGGCTGGCGTCGACATGGTGTTCGGTCTTCTGCAGCTTGAGGGTCACCCGCGCTTCGCAGTGCTGGTCGAAGTGCTTTCCGATCCGGGCCAGCTTCTCCTCTACATAGGACTGCAGGGCCGGGGTGACTTCGACGTCTTTGCCAAACGTTTCGATGCGCATCGGGTTTCTCCTGTGTTCGGATGTGCCAATGAACCTCTCCGCCGGGCGCGGCGGTGCGTCAAGCGATTCTGACCCTTTCGTGCGAGGCGGAAATGTTCATGGCTTCACGATACTTCGCCACGGTGCGTCGCGCCACTGGAATTCCCGACGATTTGAGCAGGTCAGCCAGCTTGGCGTCAGAAAGGGGCTTGCGCGGGTTTTCGTCATCGATCAGGCGCCGGATCATCGCCTGGATGGCCGTGCTGGATGCCTCACCGCCGCCTTCGGTATCGATGCCCGATGCGAAGAACGCGCGCAGCGGCAGGGTGCCGCGTGGGGTCCGGACATGCTTGCGGGCGATCGCCCGCGAAATGGTGGATTCGTGCAGGCCCAGTTCGGCGGCGATCTCACGCAGGGTGAGCGGGCGCAGTGCCTGTTCGCCGAACTCCAGGAAGCCGGACTGCTGCAGGATCAGGCAGCGCACCACCCGCAGCAGGGTCTCGCCACGCTGCTGCAGGCCTTTCAGCAGCCAGCGCGCCTCCTGCAGCTGGGCGCGCAGGTAGCCGGCGTCGGCCTCACCGCAGCGGCGGATCATCTGTTCGTAACCGCGGTGGATGACCACCTTCGGCCCGGCATGGCCGGCCAGCGCGGCGCGCCACACGCCGTTCTGCCGCCAGACGACTACGTCCGGCACCACGTAGGTGTCCTGCGACAGCGGCGCGATCTGGGTGCCCGGGCGCGGGTCCAGCGACCGCAGCAGGGCCACGGCGGTCTCGACGTCGGCCAGGGGCTGCCGGAGTTCGTGCGCCAGCCCGGCCACGCCGCTGCGCGGCAGCCGCTCCAGCGGCCCGGCAGCGACCTGTCGTGCCAGGCCGAGGCCCGGTGTGTCGGCCGCCAGTACGTCCAGTTGCAGCTGCAGGCATTCGCCCAGGCTGCGTGCCGCTACTCCGACCGGATCGAAGCGCTGGATCTGGTGCAGTACGGTGAGGATCTCGTTCTCGCCGGCGTGGATCGCCGGCAGCAGGGTCTCGGCGATGGTGGACAGCGGTTCGCGCAGGTAGCCATCGTCGTCCAGGGCGTCGATCAGGGCAGCCCCGATGCTGCGGTCGCGTGCGGACAGATGCGACAGGTGCAGCTGCCACAGTAGGTGGTCGGCCAGGGTCTCGGTTTCGGCCACGCGTTCGGCGGCGCTGCCGCTGTCGTCATCGTCGTCGAAGCTGCCGCCGCTGCCGGCGGTGCTCCAGTCCGGTTCGGCCGATGCCCAGTCGTCCTCCTGGCCGGCGTCGGTGCGTTCGGGCGGGGCGTCATCGCCGTTGCCATCGTCGCCGGCAGCGGCATCGCTCTCGTTGCCTTCGGCCCAGTCCAGCAGCGGATTGCTCTCCACCGCCTGGGCGATCTCCAGTTCCAGCTCGGTGCTGGACATCTGCAGCAGCTTGATCGCCTGCTGCAGCTGGGGCGTGAGCACCAGCTGCTGTCCCAACGATGTCTGCAGCCGAGTCTTCATGCCTGTGCCGAAGAGGGGGAATGGAACCCGGCAGCTGCGGTCACAGCTTGAACGAGTCCCCAAGGTAGACGCGACGTACGTCGGCATTGTCCAGGATCGATTCCGGCGAACCCTGGGCCAGTACGGTGCCCTCGGCGAGGATATACGCGCGGTCGCAGATTCCCAAGGTCTCGCGCACGTTGTGGTCGGTGATCAGCACACCGATGCCGCGCTGCTTGAGGTGGGTGACGATGCGCTGGATCTCGCCAACCGAGATCGGATCGACACCGGCAAACGGTTCGTCGAGCAGGATCAGCCGGGGTTGCGCCGCCAGCGCGCGGGCGATCTCGCAGCGGCGGCGCTCGCCGCCGGACAGGCTGGCGCCAAGCTGTTCGGACACATGGCCCAGCTGCAGTTCGTCCAGCAGGCTGCTCAACTCGCGCTCGCGGCCGGCCGAGTCCAGATCCTCGCGCAGTTCCAGCACCAGGCGGATGTTGTCGGCCACGGTCAGCTTGCGGAACACCGAGGGCTCCTGCGGCAGGTAGCCCACGCCCTGCTTGGCACGGGTGTACATCGGGTCGCCGGTGATGTCCTTGCCATCGAGCACGATGCTGCCGGCATCGGCGGCGACCAGGCCGACGATCATGTAGAAGCAGGTGGTCTTGCCGGCACCGTTGGGGCCGAGCAGGCCGACCACTTCGCCCGCTTCGAGGGTGAGACCGAAGTCCTTGACGACCTCACGTTGCTTGTAGCGCTTGCGCAGGCCCTTGGCGACGAGCATTACTTCCGGCTCCCGGCCGGCTGCGCCGGCGTGGTGGTGGCGGCAGGCGTCTTGTTCTTGGGCGGGATCACGGTGCGCACGCGGCTGCCGTCGCCGCCGGAGTTCATCTCGCCGGTACGGGTGTTGTAGACCATGCGCTGGCCGGCGTTGGTGCCGCGCGCGCTGGTGACCTTGTAGTTGCCGGTGAGGGTGATGATCTCGGTCTTGATGTCGTAGTCGATGCGGTCGGCGAGCGCATCCATCCAGGTGCCGTCATCGAGCTGCTGCTTCAACTTCGCCTGCTTGCCGGTGAACACCACACGCACCGGCTCGCCGTCCTTGAGATAAATCTCCGCTTCGGACGAGCGCAGGTCCAGCGTGCCCTGGGTGATGATCACGCCCTGCGACAGCACGGTTTTGCCGTCGCCGGTGAGCATGCCGTTCTGTGCACCGGCATCGATGTTCATGGGCTCGTTGCGGTCGGTCGACTTCGCCTGCGCGAGGGCGGGGACAAGAAGACTGAGTGCGAGCATGGCTGCAAAGGGGATCTTCATCGGGGTCCGTTCTGCCGGTGGTGGCTGCCCGGTCAGGAGGGCAGCAGCGGGTGGGGGCTGCCGGCGCCGCGCCTGTCCAGGGACGTCGCGGGCCGGGCGGCGGAATCAGCGTCTGGGCGTGTAGCGACCCTTGGACTGGCTGAGGAAATGATACGTGTTGTTCTTCGAATCCACCTCGAACCCGACGCCGGACTGCTCCATGCCGGGGCGGGTCATGGTCACCAGGGCGTCGGTCCGGGCCCGGCTCTCCTTGGGGAACACGTCCAGGTGATCGGTGCGGAAGGTGGTCGGCACGACGCCGGGGGCAGCCGGACTGTCACCCGCCACCTTGCCGCGCAGCTTCAGTTCGTCACCCTTGGCGCTCAGCCAGCCGGTCTCCGCGCGCAGTGTCCAGTGCCTGCCGTCCTTGTCGGGCATCTCGAACAGTGGCGTGGCGATGTTGATGGTCTGGTCGCCGCGCTGCCGCTCCAGCCGCGGCGCGCGCAGGGTGGTCGATTCCTTGCCCTGCTCGTCCAGGGCGACGATCTGGAAGTCGTGCAGGATGTAATCCACGCCGACTTCCTGGCCGCTCTGGGCCGGGCCCTTGTCGCGGTTGCGCAGCGCGGCCCAGCTGCTGAGCAGGGCCGCCAGCAGCAGGCCGATGCCGAGCACGGTGCGCCAGTTCACGGTCGGTGCGTTCATGCGCCATACCTCGCCAGGACCGACGCGACATGACCCTGCGCGGCCAGCAGAACGTCGCACAGCTCACGCGCCGCGCCGCGCCCGCCTTCGGAACGGGTCTGCCAGTGCACGCGTTCGGCGATCCACGGATGGGCATTGGCCGGCGCCACGGCCAGACCGACCGCACCCAGGGGCGCCAGATCCGGCAGGTCATCGCCGAGGAAGGCGACCTGTTCCAGACCGATGCCCCGCTGGGCACACAGGGCCTGCACGCTGGCCAGCTTGTCGCCCACGGCGATGTGGGTATCAATGCCGAGATCGGCACCGCGCCTGAGCGCGGACTGGCTGTTGCGCGCGGTGATCAGCACGGGGTGGATGCCGTGCTGCTGCAGCAGTTTCAGGCCCAGGCCGTCCTGCACGAAATACGCCTTGCTCTCGTTGCCGTCCTGGTCGTAGTACAGCCGACCGTCGGTGAGGGTGCCGTCCACGTCGAAGCAGGCCATGCGGATCCGCGCCGCAGCGGCATGCAGGTGGGCAGGGAAGGCGGGCAGGGGGGACCAGGGCATCAGGACGTTGGACTCGATCAGGGCAGGTGTGGGGTTACAGACTGAATGGGGTCTACGGACTGTCGGTTAAACCACCCGGGCCCGCAACAGGTCATGAATGTTCAGGGCGCCGACGGCGCGGCCCTGGTCATCGACCACGATCAGGCCGTTGATCTGCTGGGTTTCCATCTGGCGGGCGGCCTCCACCGCCAGCTGGTCGGCTCCGATGGTGCGGGGGTTGCGCGTCATCACATCGGCGATCTTTGCCGTGCGCACGTCCAGCGCACTGTCCAGTGCCCGGCGCAGGTCACCGTCGGTGAACAGGCCGATCAGCACGCCCTCGGCATCGACCACGGCGGTCATGCCCAGGCGCTTGCGGCTCATCTCCACCAGGGCCTCGCTGAGGCTGGCGCCGGCATCGACCTTGGGCAGATCGGCGCCGGTATGCATGACGTCGGTGATATGCAGCAGCAGGCGACGGCCAAGGCTGCCGGCCGGATGCGAGCGGGCGAAATCGTCAGCGGTGAAGCCGCGCGCGTCCAGCAGGGCCACCGCCAGCGCGTCGCCCATCGCCAGCGAGGCGGTGGTGCTCGAGGTCGGAGCCAGTGCCAGCGGGCAGGCCTCGGCCGGCACGCTGACGTCCAGGTGGACGTCGGCGGCGGTCGCCAGGCTGGACTGCGGGCGGCCGGTCATGGAGATCAACACGTTGCCCTGGCGCTTGAGCACCGGCAGCAGCATCAGCACTTCGTCCGATTCGCCCGAATAGGACAGGGCCAGCACCACGTCGGCTTCGGTGATCATGCCCAGGTCGCCATGGCCGGCCTCGCCCGGGTGCACGTAGAACGCCGGGGTACCGGTGGACGCCAGGGTTGCGGCGATCTTGCGCGCCACATGGCCTGACTTGCCCATGCCGGTGGCGACCACCCGCCCGCGGCTGCCCAGGATCACCTGGCAGGCCTTCTGGAACGGCTCGCCCAGGCGCTCGGCGACCGCCTGCAGTGCCTGCTGCTCGATCTCGAACACGCGGCGGCCGCTGGCCACCAGGGCGGCCGGCTCGACGGAACGGGGGGGCGGGAGGGACTCGGCCATGCGGACGCCACGCAGCGGAAGTAGAATGAGGGTTCATTTTATTAGGAAAGCCCGTTGGACGCCGACACCATCCGCAACCTGATCGAAACCGGCCTGCCTGGCGCCCGCGCCGATGTGCGGGGCGACGATGGCGTGCATTTCGAAGCGACCGTGGTCTGCGACGCCTTTGCCGGCAAGATGCCGCTGGCCCGCCACCGCATGGTCTATGCCACGCTGGGCGACCTGATGGGCGGCGCCATCCACGCGCTGGCGCTGAAAACCGTGACCCCGGCCGAAGCCGGCTGAACCGCAGAAGATCCCGAACCCCATGGCCAAGATCGTTGTGACCGGCGGCGCTGCGCTGCACGGTGAAGTGAGCATCTCCGGCGCCAAGAACGCCGTCCTCCCCATCCTCTGCGCGACCCTGCTGGCCGATGAGCCGGTGGAGATCACCAACGTGCCCCACCTGCACGATGTGGTCACCACGGTGAAGCTGCTGGGCGAGCTGGGCGCCAAGGTCACCATCGACCAGGGCACGCTGTCGCGCGGCAGCGCGATCGTGGTCGACCCGCGTGCGGTGAACCAGCATGTGGCGCCGTACGAACTGGTCAAGACCATGCGTGCGTCGATCCTGGTGCTGGGTCCGCTGCTGGCCCGTTTCGGTGCGGCCGAAGTGTCGCTGCCCGGTGGCTGTGCCATCGGCTCGCGTCCGGTCGACCAGCACATCAAGGGCCTGCAGGCGCTCGGTGCCGACATCGTGGTCGAGAACGGATTCATCAAGGCGTCGGCCAAGCGCTTGAAGGGTGGCCACTTCACCTTCGACATGGTGAGCGTGACCGGCACCGAGAACGTGCTGATGGGCGCGGTGCTGGCCGAAGGCACCACCATCCTCGACAACTGCGCGATGGAGCCGGAAGTGACCGATCTGGCCCACTGCCTGATCGCGCTGGGCGCGAAGATCGAAGGCCTCGGCACCGCCCGCCTGGTGATCGAAGGCGTGGAGCGCCTCTCCGGTGGCCGTCATGAAGTGCTGCCCGACCGCATCGAGACCGGCACCTTCCTGGTGGCCGCCGCGATGACCGGCGGCAAGGTCACGGTCAACCGTGCACGTCCGAACACCATGGACGCGGTGCTGTCCAAGCTGGTCGAGGCGGGCGCCCGGATCGAGACCACCGAGGACAGCATCACCCTGGACATGCAGGGCAAGCGGCCGAAGGCGGTCAACCTGACCACCGCGCCATATCCGGCATTCCCGACCGACATGCAGGCGCAGTTCATGGCGCTCAACTGCGTGGCCGACGGCGTCGGCGTGATCAACGAAACGATCTTCGAGAACCGTTTCATGCACGTCAACGAGCTGCTGCGCCTGGGCGCGGACATCCAGGTCGAAGGCCATACCGCGATCGTGCGTGGCAGCGAGCATCTGAGCGGCGCGCCGGTCATGGCCACCGACCTGCGTGCATCGGCATCGCTGATCCTGGCCGGCCTGATGGCCAGCGGCGATACCACCATCGATCGCATCTACCACCTCGATCGCGGCTACGAGAACATCGAAGAGAAGCTGTCTTCGCTCGGTGCCACCATCCGGCGCGTGCCATGATCCTTCGCGGAAAATTCAGCCCGCGTCGCAAGGCGCTGCTGGCGCTGGTGCTGATCGTGCTGGCGTGGCTGGGGTATGCCTGGTACGCCGATATCGCCATCACCCGCGGCATCGAGCAGAAGGACATGGACTGGAACGGTGACGGCACGGTATCGCGTGACGAGATCATCCAGTCGTTCTATGCCGTGTCGGTGAACGACAGCCAGGAAGGCAACCGCCATTGCCGCACGTTCGTCTGGCGCGGAAGCGGTGAGCAGATCCGGGTGGACTGCCGCACCGAGTTCAAACCGGCCGAAGAGAAGAAATGAAAAACGCCCGCGCAAGCGGGCGTTTTCCTTGTGCGGGGCCCGGGGTCAGAGCCCATCCCCGAGTGGATGGGATCCGACCCCGGCACTCAGTTCATTGATCGGATGGTCAGGTCCAGCGCGTCGCGGCCGCTTTCCCGCTGCAGCATGCGCGCCGGCACCGGAAACTCCGGCACGATCCAGGCGATCAGCTCCTTGTTGCCGTCGGCACGCGACACCTTGGTCGCCTCGTAGCTCTTGCCGCCCACGGTGATCGATTCCTTGCCGATCACGCGGTAGGTCATGTTCTTGATCCGGCCCTCGTCGACCATGCGGTAGGTCAACGGCTTGCCGGCTGCCAGGTCGCGGGCGATGGCCAGATTGATCAGCAGCGCATCCATGTCGCCGGCCTTCAGGGCGATCGGTCCGGCGCGGTCCGGCTTGATGTCGCCGGTCCAGGTGGCCTGGTTGCTGGTCCAGTTGTAGTTGGCCTGCACGTTGCGCTTCTTCACCAGCAGCGCCGAGCGGTCCTGGCTGCTGAGCGGACGCAGCTGGCCGCGCACTTCCTCGAACACGGTGCTCTGGCTCAGGTCGGCCAGCTGGTTTTTCACCTGCAGGCTGTAGCGCCACTTGTTGCTGCCTTCACTGGCCAGCGTCATGGTGCCGTTGGCCTGCATGCCCATGTAGCTGGCCAGATAGTCGGCCTTGAACGGCTCCAGGGCCATCGCCGGCAGGCTGGCCATCGACAGGGTGGCAGCGGCGATCCACGTCAGGGGGCGGGACAGGGTGTTCATGCTCAGACTCCTTGGTATTCGATCAGGCGGAGATCGACGCGGTCTTCGCCATCTTCGCGTTGCAGGATGCGCACCGGGGTGGGGACGCCGTTGGCGATCCAGAGAATGGTTTCGTTGTTGCCGCCGTTGCTGCGGTATACCCGCAGCGCGTTGTAGGACAGGTCGCCGACCTCGACGTTCTCGGTCTGCGGCGCGGCCTGGTAGTCGTGCTGGCGCACCTTGCCCATGTCGACGTAGCGGTAGTGCATGGCCACGCCCGGGCGGGCATCACGCATGATCGCCAGGTTGATCAGCAGGGCGCTCTGATCGCCGGCCTGCAGCGGAATGGGCTGCGCGCGATCCTTTTTCACATCGCCGGTCCACTGCGCGGTGCCGGCCTGCCAGTTATAGGTGCCGACGGCCTTCTTGCCCAGGAACAGGCCCTTGCGCACCGTGCTCTGGCTCAGCGGCGCATAGACGCCGCCGCGCTCCTCGAACACCGTGCTCTGCTCGATGTTCAGGCCGAGCACGCTGGCAAAGCCGCGGCGGCCCACCACCTGCATGTCCACCCGCCACTGGTTGCCGCCGGTATGGGTGACCTGCATGGTGGCATCGCCGGCTTCCTTGCCCTTGTAGAAGGCCTGGTAGGTAGCGGTGAACGGTTGCAGCGGCGGCGGTTCCCAGGCCAGCGCGGGCAGCATGGGCACGGCCGGTGCGGCCGGGGCCTGCGACGGAGCTGCCGGGTCGGCAGAGGGCTGTGCCTGGCCCCAGCCCACGCCAGGCAACACGGCAAGCGACAACAGCAGGGGCGTGCACAGCAGCGTCGTGGTCTTCATGGGGGACAGGGGCCGCAGGAGTGGGGCAGGATGCCAGCCCCGCAGTCAGCGGGGCGTGTGCAGAACGTTATCGGTTCAGGTTTCCGGCGGAATCTAGGGCCAGCGGCCTAAACAGGGGGTGACCGTCGAAGATCGCCTGTCCTTCCCGTTCAGCCAGCCGGCCATCGCACAGCAGCTGCAGGCTGGCGATCAGCAGCGGGTGTTCCACCGCCAGCACGCGCTCGGCAAGGGTCTGTGCATCGTCGCCTGCCAGCACCGGCACGCGCGCCTGCGCCAGCACCGTACCCGCGTCCAGCTCCGGCACCACCAGATGCACGCTTGCGCCATGCTCGGCATCGCCGGCTTCCAGCGCCCGGGCGTGCGTATGCAGGCCCTTGTACAGCGGCAGCAGCGACGGGTGGATGTTGACCAGGCGACCGTTGAAGCGCTGCACGAAGCCAGCGCCGAGAATGCGCATGTAGCCGGCGCAGACGATCCAGTCCGGGGCGGAGGCGGCAACCGCGTCGCCCAGGGCCAGCTCGTAGGCGGCACGATCGCTGAATTCCTTCGGTGCATGCGCCCAGCGCCGGGAAGGATCGACCCGCTGCAGGGCCGCGGCATCGGGTCGGTCGGAGAACACGCCCACCACCTCGGCCGGCAGGCGGCCCGACGCGATGGCATCCAGGATGGCCTGCAGGTTGCTGCCGCGCCCGGAGGCGAGCACGGCGATGCGGCGGGGTGCGTTCATTACCGGCAACCCAGGCGGCTCAAACGCTTGCCGACGGAGTGTCGAACACGGCTTTCACCTGGGGGCGGAGCAGGGCGATCAGGGTGAACACCCCCAGCACCGTGCCCACCGGGGTGAACAGGCAGGACAGGCCCGCGACCACCAGGCACAGCACGTAACGGCGGCGCTGCGCCAGGCAGCGCCCGGCGTAGGCGACGAAGGCGCCCAGGGTGACGCCGCCCACCACGATCACGCTGCCGATGATGGTGAACATCCAGCCGAACATCCGCTGCTCGGCGGGCGATGAGGGCTGCCCCTCCGAGCTCAGCGGCAATGCCCCGGTCAGGGCGCTCACGCCCAGCACGATGTGGATGATGAAGATCAGCGAGAACAGTGCGATGAGCGCACCAACCACGTAGTGGCCGATGGACAGCGCCCGCAGATGGCTGGCGTCCTGCGGGCCGAATACGGGTGCCGTCAGCAGCGGCGGCGGCACCGGGTTCGAGGGGGATGGGGGCATTGCGTCCATGCGGGCTCCTCTGCAGGGGTCAGGCGATGCGGACGCGCTCGGCGCCTTCGGTGGTGACGACCTGGCCGATGGTCCAGTGATCCAGGCCCTGGGCCGTGACCGCGGCGGACACCGCCTCGACCTGGTCCGGCGCGACGATCAGCACGAAGCCGATGCCGCAGTTGAAGGTGCGCCACATTTCGCTGTCGGCGACCGCGCCTTCCTTCTGAAGCCACTGGAACACCGGCGGCAGCGTCCACGAGGCCGCCTGGATGTCCAGGCCGAGGCCGTCCGGGACCACCCGGATGATGTTCTCGGTCAGTCCGCCACCGGTGATGTGGGCCATGCCATGGATGGCATCGCCGTGCGACTTCAGCAGCGACAGGATCGGCTTGACGTACAACCGGGTCGGTGCCATCAGCGCGTCGACCAGCTTCACGCCGCCTTCCAGCTCAAGATCGGCCGGACGCCCGGCGCGGTCGTAGATGCGGCGGACCAGCGAGTAGCCGTTGGAGTGCGGGCCGGACGAGGCGATGCCGATCAGCACATCGCCGGCCGCCACGCTGGCGCCATCCTTCAGTTCGCTCTTTTCCACCGCGGCCACGGTGAAGCCGGCCAGATCGTACTCGCCCGGGGCATACATGTCGGGCATTTCAGCGGTCTCGCCGCCGATCAGTGCGCAGCCGGCCTCGGTGCAGCCGTTGGCGATGCCGCCCACGACCGCCGCGGCGGTATCCACGTCCAGCTTGCCGGTGGCGAAGTAGTCCAGGAAGAACAGCGGCTCGGCGCCCTGCACCAGCACGTCGTTCACGCACATCGCGACCAGATCGATGCCGATCGTATCGTGGCGGTTCAGCTGGTGGGCCAGCTTCAGCTTGGTGCCGACACCGTCGGTACCCGACACCAGCACCGGTTCGCGGTACTTGTTGGACAGGTCGAACAGGGCGCCGAAACCGCCCAGGCCGCCCATCACTTCCGGACGGAAGCTGCGCTTGACCAGGGGCTTGATCCGCTCGACCAGCTCGTTGCCGGCGTCGATGTCGACGCCCGCGTCACGGTAGGTGAGGGGGGAGGGGGCGGAAGACGGGGTGTTGGTCACGGGCGTCGGCGCTGGCAGGGGTTGAACGGGCGATTTTAACAGGCCGCATTGGCGCACAGGCCGTATTCGGGCAACAATTCCCCCCGGATACGTCGAGCCAATGGATGTCCTGATGCGCCGCAGCCTGATTCTCACCCTGCTTCTTGCGTTGAGCCTGCCGGTGGCCACGATGGCCCAGAGCGGCCTGCGCACCGAGGGGGATGTCGCCACCGCCAGTGGGGCCTACGAGGCCGAAGTGCCGGTCAACAGCCAGGCCGAGGCCGACCGCAATGGCGGGCTGGCACGTGCCCTGAGCGTAGTGCTGGGCAAGCTGTCGGGCGACCGCAGCGTGATGTCCCGGCCCGGCGTGGTGCAGGCCCTGCGCAATGCCAAGGATTACGTGGCCAGCTACGACTACAAGCAGGACCAGAGCGTCAGCGCCAGCGGTGCGCCCAGTTTCCGCACCCTGCTGGTGGCCCGTTTCCGCGAGGAGGACGTCGATTCGCTGGTCGCCGCGCTGGGCCTGCCGCTGTGGCCGCAGCCCCGACCGAAGCCGGTGCTGTGGCTGGCCGTCGACGACGGCAGCGGCCCGCGCCTGGTCAGCGTGCAGCAGGCCAATGCCGCGCGCCCGCTGCTGAACCGCGCCATCGAGCGCGGCTACAAGCTGGGCCTGCCCAGTGGGGGCGCTGCCGAACAGGCGCTGGCCGGTGCCATCTGGCGGCAGGACAGCGCCGCCGTGGCCCGCGCCTCTTCGCGCTACTCGCCGCCGATGCAGCTGATCGGCAAGCTCTACCGTGCCAATGGCGGCTGGCAGGCGGACTGGGTGTTCGTCGACGATGGCCGTGAACTGAACAGATGGACCAGCAAGGACGCCAACGCCATGCGCGCGATGGCCGCGGGCGCCGACGGCGCGGCCGACGCGCTGGTCAAGCGTTATGCCAAGGCGGGTGTGGCCACCGGCCAGGCGGGCAGCTACCGGGTGGTGGTCACCGGCATCAACAGTGCCGATGACTACCTGCGACTGGCCGCAGGCCTGCGCGACGTGCCGGTGGTGCGCAATGTCACTCCGCTGCACGCCAGCGCGGGCCGACTGGAGCTGACCGTGGAAATGACCACCGGCCTGGCCGGCTTCAACCGCATGCTGGGTGACAGCGGCGTGCTGGTTCCGAACGCCCCGCTGCCTGCCCTTCCGACACCGATCGATGACACCACCGGCGTGCCGGTGCAGGCGCCGGTCAGCAACGAGTACCGACTGCGATGACCCTGACGCCGGAAGCTGAAATCGCGCAGTTCCTGCGCCGGGTCAAATACATCCTGCTTGCCGGCCTGATCGGCTGGATCGTGTGGCTGCTGGCGCCGATCCTGACGCCGTTCGTGCTGGCGCTGGCGCTGGCCTGGCTGGGTGATCCGCTAGTGGACCGCATCGAGGCCACCGGGCGCTCGCGCATGACCGGCGTGGTGCTGGTGTTCGTGGCCATGGTGCTGGTGATCGTCGCCGCGCTGCTGGTGCTGGTGCCGATGATCGAAAAGCAGATCACCACCCTGGTGGCGGCCGTGCCGCAGGCGCAGGCCTGGCTGATGCAGACCGGCATTCCGTGGTTCGAGCAGAAGACCGGCCTGGAGGTGATGCAGTGGCTGGACCCGGATCGCCTGATCGAATGGGTGCGCAGCCATTGGCAGCAGGCGGGCGGCTTCGCCAAGACCTTCATGGGATATGTCTCGCGCTCGGGCTTCACGATGGTGACCTGGGTGGTCAACATCCTGCTGCTTCCGATCCTGGCGTTCTACTTCCTGCGCGACTGGGACAAGCTGGTGGAGCGGGTCGCCTCGGTCATTCCGCGCAACCACATCGGCACCATCACGGCGCTGGCGCGCGAATCCAACGAGGTGCTGGGGGCCTTCATCCGCGGCCAGTTCCTGGTGATGCTGGCACTGGGCGTGATCTATGCCGGCGGCCTGTCGCTGGTGGGGCTGAAGCTGGGGCTGCTGATCGGCATGATCGCGGGCCTGATCAGCTTCATTCCGTACCTGGGCGCGACCACCGGCATCCTGATGGCGATCATCGCCGCGCTGGTGCAGGCGCAGGGCTTCGACCTGAAACTGCTGATACTGGTCGGCGTGGTGTTCACGGTCGGCCAGTTGCTGGAGAGTTATGTACTGACGCCGCGCATCGTCGGCGACAAGATCGGCCTGCATCCGGTGGCAGTGATCTTCGCGGTGATGGCAGGCGGCCAGCTGTTCGGCTTCCTCGGCATGCTGCTGGCGCTGCCGGTGGCTGCCGTGTCCAACGTGCTGCTGCGCTATGCGCACCAGCGCTATCGGCAGAGCGATCTTTACGCGGGTGAGAAATCGGCGATCGTGCTTGACGGTGTGGTCGAGCCGCCCCACATCATCCTCGACACGAACGACAAGGGCCCCGACCTGAAGTGATGGGTGTGCCGCAACTGCCGCTGGCCCTGCACTACCCGCGGGACCAGCGCCTGGAGACCTTCATCGGCGCACCGGATGGTGCGCTGGCGCAGCTGCGCGCGATCGCGGTCGGTGCCAGCCACGACTGGGTCTACCTGGAAGGCGCGGCAGGCACGGGCAAGACGCATCAGGCGCTGGCGATGTGTTCCAGCGCCGAGCAGGCCGGGCGGCTGCCAACCTATGTGCCGCTGGCCAGTGCGGCCGGCCGTGTGCGTGCAGCGCTGGAGGGGCTGGAGGCGCGCGAGCTGGTCGCGCTGGACGGACTGGACGAGATTGCCGGCAACCGTGAGGACGAGATTGCCCTGTTCGATTTCCATAACCGTGCGCGCGCTGCCGGCGTGACCGTGCTCTACACGGCGCAGAAGGCGCCGGGCGAACTCGGACTGGTGCTGCCGGACCTGCGCTCGCGGCTGGGCCAGTGCGTGCGGGTGCTGCTGCAGCCGCTGGACGAGGAAGGACGCGCGGCGGTGCTGCGCGAGCGCGCGCTGCGACGGGGGCTGGCCATCGACGAGGCCGCGATCGAGTGGCTGCTGTCGCACACCGGGCGCGAGCTGGGCGGACTGATCACGTTGCTGGACTGGCTCGACCGCGAATCGCTGGCGGCCAAGCGTCGGATCACCGTGCCGTTCCTGCGCCAGGTGCTGGAAGAAGGCCGCCCTCGCTACTGAGGTTGGGGTTTGTTTTGCAGGGCTGCCGCCCTGCACCCGCCGAAGCCAGAGCAACGTCAACGTCAAACGCGGGCTTCCTGAGGGGAGGCGGGGTGGCTCAGGTTGCGGGGGGCGGCGCAAGTACGTCCATGTAGCCTCGGTCGTGCTCCGCTTCTGCTTTTCTTTCTTTCTTCCGTGGCTGGACGCGCACGGAAACTGCCAGAGGCCGGGCGGGTGGGCCATGCAGGGGCGTTGGCGCCATGGATGGCGCCATCGAGCTTACAGGGACGTACTTGCAGCGTCCCCTGTATGGCCCACCCGCCCGGCCAAACACGCGATCCGCTCTACGCGTCCAACCACGAGGGGCTCAGCCGTTCGCCGCCAACTCGACATCCAGCGCACGCAGGCGATCCACCGTGCCGACGTCGGTCCAGCGCCCGCGATGGTGCTGCCCCGTCATCAACCCCTGCGCCATGAAGTGCTTCTGCAGCGGCACC
Source organism: Stenotrophomonas sp. GD04145 (assembly GCF_029835135.1). Classification (NCBI taxonomy): domain Bacteria; kingdom Pseudomonadati; phylum Pseudomonadota; class Gammaproteobacteria; order Lysobacterales; family Lysobacteraceae; genus Stenotrophomonas; species Stenotrophomonas sp. GD04145. The sequence goes on from NZ_JAODZG010000020.1 coordinate 19,676, forward strand.
ACCGAGAACTTCGGCGGCAGCCGCTCGCTGCCCGGCGCATCGCCAATCACCGTGCGCCAGTCGGCCACGATTGAAGGGCGGTATACGCCGATGCCGGCATAGGTCAGGCACGGCCCTTCGCGGTCGTGGTGCAGCAGGCCCTGCGTGTCCAGCCGGTAATCACCGTGCGGATGCTGCGTGGGGTTGTCGACCAGCACCAGATGCGCCTGGCCCCGCGGCTCGCGCGGTAGTGTGGCGAAATCGAAATCGGTCCAGATGTCGCCGTTGACCACCAGGAACGGATCCTCACCCAGTGCCGGCAGAGCATTGAGAATGCCTCCGCCGGTCTCCAGCGGGGTATCGCCTTCATGCATGAAGTGCAGGCGCACACCCCATCGGCTGCCATCGCCGAGCATCGCCGGGAATTGTTCCGCCAGCCACGCGGTATTGACCACGATATCGCGCACGCCGCAGGCGGCCAGGCGCTCCAGGTGCCAGACGATCAGCGGCTTGCCGGCCACTGCGAGCAGCGGCTTGGGTGTGTGCAGGGTCAGCGGGCGCATACGCTCGCCCAGACCGGCGGCGAAGATCAGCGCCTTCATCGGGCCATGCGCATCGGTGTGCCGAGCTCGGCCAGCGCCGGCTTGATGCGTGTGTCCAGCAGCTGCCGCAGGGGGGCCAGCTCGCGGTAGCGCGGCAGTACTTCGTCCAGATAGGTGATGAAGCGCGGCGCATCGTCCAGGTAATGACCCTTGTTGTCGCGGTAACGCAGGCGGCAGAACAGGCCCAGGATCTTCACGTGGCGCTGGATGCCCATCCAGTCCGCGTCACGCAGGAAGGTCGCACGGTCGGGCACCGGCAGGCCCGCAGCGTGCGCGCGCGCGTGGTACTGCGCGAGCCACTCGTCCACGCGCTGCAGCGGCCAGCTCAGGAACGCGTCCTTGAACAGGCTCACGGCATCGTAGGCGATCGGGCCCCGCACCAGGTCCTGGAAATCCAGCACGGCCGGACCGTCGGCAACGGGCATCAGATTGCGGGGCATGTAGTCGCGGTGGGTCATCAGCTGGGCCTGGCCCAGTGCGTTGTCCATCAACCGGCGATGGACCAGCTGCAGGCCCTCGATTTCGCCGCAGTCCAGCTGCAGGTTGAGATGGCGCTGCAGGAACCATTCGTCGAACAGGCCGGCATCACGCTGCAGCAGGGCTTCGCCGAACTGGCCGAAGTCGGCCGGCACCGGGATCGCCTGCAGGCGCAGCAGCTGATCGATGGCGCGGCCGAACCATTCGTCGGCGTTGCGCTCGTCGAGGATTCTCGCCAGGGTCGGACCGCCGAGATCCTCCAGCAGCAGGAAGCCGGCGTCCAGATCCTGCGCAAGCAGGGCCGGCACACGCAGGCCATGGTCGTGCAGCAGGCCGCGCATGCGCAGCCAGGGGCGGGGGTCTTCCAGTCCCGGCGGAGCATCCATCACGATGTGGCTGCCGCGTGTACCGGTGACGCGCCAGTAGCTGCGCATGCCCGCATCGACCGACGCACGTTCAACCACGGCCTGTGCATCGCCAAGCTGGATACGGGCCCACTGCAGTCGCTGCGCGCTGCGCTGGGGATCGGAGGCGGGTTCGGTCATGCGGGCATATCCGGGCGCGCGGGGCGCGCCGACGTCGGGGACAGGAGGGAAAGGTGGGGCCGTTTCAGCGGCGACCGCTGAACAGGCGCAGGATCGCCAGCACGGCCACCGCGCCGACCACGGCACCGAGGAATCCAGCCGGTTCGCCTGGGGCGTACCAGCCCATGTACTGACCAAACCAGCCGGCCAGCAGGGCACCGAGGATGCCCAGCACGATGGTCAGCAGGCAGCCCATGCGGTTGTTGCCCGGCATGAAGAAGCGCCCGAGCAGGCCGACGAAGAACCCGACCAGCAGGATGTACAGCCAGCTGCTGCTGCCGAACAGACCATTCATGCGTGTGCGTTCCGCTTGAGAAGAACGCAGCCTAGCAAGGCCGGGCTGCGTCCGTCACGGTGTGCCGGATCAGCAGCAGCCGTGGTCGCCATGCCGCGTGCCGCTGTCGGCGGCCACCGGCGAACCACTGGTCTCGCCACGCAGGCTGGCGGCGTAATGCTCGCTGATCACCTTGGACACGCAGGCGGTGACCTTCTTGCCCATCGGAATGTGCAGGAACTCGTTCGGGCCGTGCGCGTTCGAGTGCGGGCCAAGCACGCCGGTGATCATGAACTGGGCACCGGGGAACTTCTCGCCCAGCATGCCCATGAACGGAATCGAGCCGCCTTCGCCCATGTACATCGCCGGCTTGCCGAAGAAGGTCTGGCTGGCTTCGTCGATGGCCTTGGTCAGCCACGGCGCCATGGCCGGGGCATTCCAGCCGGTGGAGGCCTTTTCCAGATCCAGGGTGACCTGCGCGCCGTTCGGCGGATCGCGCAGCAGCGCTTCTTTCAGCAGCTCACCGCAGGTCTTGCCATCGGCGGTGGGCGGCAGGCGCAGCGACAGCTTCACCGAGGTCTGCGGGCGCAGCACGTTGCCGGCCGATTCCAGCGGCGGCATGCCGCCGATTCCGGTGACCGACAACGCCGGGCGCCAGGTGCGGTTGAGCACCAGCTCGGTGAGGTCTTCGTTCATCGGGCGCAGGCCATCGACCAGCGGGAACTTCTCGAAGATGGCCGTATCGACCACTTCGGCGGCACGCTTGGCCTGTTCCTGGCGCTCGGCCGGGATTTCCACGTTCATGCCGTCGATCAGGATGCGGCCGGTGTCCTGGTCCTCGATGCGCGACAGCAGCTGGCGCAGCAGGCGGAAGCTGGACGGCACCACGCCGGAGGCATCGCCGGAATGCACGCCTTCGTTGAGCACCTTGACGGTGAAGTTGCCCCCGGTGAGACCGCGCAGCGACGTGGTGCACCAGAGCTGGTCGTAGTTGGCGCAGCCCGAATCCAGGCAGACCACCAGCGACGGCTTGCCGATGCGGTCGGCCAGATGGTCCACGTAGGCGGGCAGGTCGTAACTGCCGGACTCTTCACAGGCTTCAATCAGGACCACGCAGCGCGCGTGCGGCAGGCCCTGGGCCTGCAGGGCCAGCACGGCGGCCAGCGAACCGAAGATCGCGTAGCCATCGTCGGCGCCGCCGCGGCCATAGAGCTTGTCGCCGCGCAGGACCGGGGTCCACGGGCCCAGGTCGTCGTCCCAGCCGGTCATTTCCGGCTGCTTGTCCAGGTGCCCGTAGAGCAGGATGGTGTCGTCGCCGGTTTCACTGCCGGTGGCGGGAATTTCCAGAAGAATCAGCGGGGTACGGCCTTCCAGGCGGACCACTTCGACCTTCAGGCCCGGCAGCTCCTGTGCCTTGGCCCAGGTCTCCATCAGGGTGACCGCCTGTTCCATGTAGCCGTTCTGCACCCAATTGGCGTCGAACATCGGCGACTTGTTGGGAATGCGGATGTAGTCGACCAACTGCGGGACGATTTCGCTGTCCCACTTGTCATTCACGAATTGGCCGAGCTTGGCGCTGTCCATCTGAAACTCCGGTTGCATGGCTGATCCAGCCATTCTACGCCTGCGCCGGGGGTAGGGTTTTTCCTACATCACGTCGGGTATTTGGCTGGCTTTTAGAAATCCACGAAACCGATAGTCTGTGTGTATGTGGTGACGGACACTGTTCCTACCGACGGGATTGCCGGTCGGGGCGGCCAGAACCACAAGGAGTTATACGTCGTGCCTTGGTTAGTCGTGTTGAGGGCACTGGTACTGGCAATGGGGATCGCAGGGGCGCATGCCGCCGAACCGATCGACATCAACCGGGCCGATGTCCAGGCGCTGCAGCAGGGATTGACGATGGTCGGAGCCAGGAAGGCTGCGGCGATCGTCGAGCACCGGCGCAGACACGGGCCCTTCAAGCGCGTCGAGGATCTGACGCAGGTGAAGGGGATAGGGACAGTGATCGTCGAACGGAATCGACAGCGGATCACCGTAGGCGACAGGCTGTTGCCCGCGGATCCGGTACCCGGATCGGTACCGGTGCGGACTGTACCAAGGCGTTGACAACAGGAATCGTCGGGACCCGCAGGAGGCCGGTCCACCGGGCACCGCCAGGGAGGCTGTGTTCACCGACCGTCGCAGGATGCGGCACCAATCACCAGGATGGTGGCATCACAGACCTGTGGAAGGGGCTGAGATACAAGCAGGACAGACGCGGCCGCGTGCAGGATGCAACGCCACCCCCACTTCGCAGGACGCGCGGGGGAGGCAGCAGGCCGACAAGGACGTGACGATTGCCCGGTACGACACAGGGTTGTGTCGCCGGGCATTCTATTTTGGCGCGTTCGCTACGGCGCGATGGTGTACGGTGACCGCTTCGCATGGAATGGAACCTCCGCTGGATGCGTCTGCACCGTCCGTCCCTGATGCTCTCCCTTGTCCTGGCACTGCCGCTGACCGTGCAGGCCGGGCCGCCGTCTTCGCACTCGACCGACCCGTCCGGGCCGGTGGCCGCCGAACGCGGGCCTACCGATCTCAAGCCGGGCGAATTCCTCTGGCATCCGGAGATTTCCCCGGCCGGCCCGATCGTGCTGGTCGTCAGTCTGGACGAGCAGCGCGCCTACGTGTATCGCAACGGGATCGCCATCGGGCTGACCACGATCAGTTCGGGCAAGGCGGGACACGAGACGCCGACCGGGGTGTTCACGATCCTGCAGAAGGACAAGGACCACCGCTCCAACCTCTATAACAGCGCACCGATGCCGTACATGCAGCGGCTGACCTGGGACGGCATCGCCCTGCATGGCGGCAGCCTGCCGGGGCATCCGGCCTCGCATGGCTGCGTACGGCTGCCGCAGGCGTTCGCGCAGAAGCTGTTCAGCGAGACCCGGCGCGGCGATACGGTGGTGGTGGCCGATGCCAAGAGCGCGCCGATGACGTTGGCCTATCCCGCCGTACTGGCGCCGGTCAACGCGCGCGGCGAGGCCCTGCCCGAGACCGGCGACGGCAGTGTGGCGGCGGCCTGGTGGAACGACAGCGCGGCGCCGGCCGGGCAGGTCGGCATCCTGGTCAGCCTGCACGACCAGCGGCTGTACGTCCTGCGCGACGGCGTGATGATTGGCGAATCGCCGCTGAAAGCCGACGCGCTGCCAGCCTTCCAGGGCACCACGCTGTTCGTGATGGGGCAGGGCTACAGCGATGTTCCCAGCCCGCTCGATGCGAAGCAGCGCCTGCATCAATGGACGGCCTATCCGTTGCTGGGCCAGGACCGTGCGCAGGCGACCCCGGACCTGTTGGCCACGCCGTCGCTGCCACTGGCGCTGCCGGCCGATTTCGCCCGCCAGCTGTACCAGGTGCTGGTGCCGGGCACGACGCTGCTGGTGACCTCGCTGCCCGCCGTGCGCCCAAGCCCGGCTGAATCCGGCCTGCAGCCGGTCTTGGAATCCGAGCCGGCAGGGTCCACTCTCACAGGCAACTGAGTCCTGTGTCCCGTCCATGACTGCATCCCGCCTGTGCCGGCTGGCCACGCTTGGCCTGCTGGCAACCTCGGCCAGCGCACCCGCGTTGGCGCAGACGCCCGCCATCGCGACCCGTGCCGAGGATCTGGCCGCCCTGCTGGCACGCACCGCGCCGAAGGCCGATCGCCATGTGCTGCAGCTGGCGGCGCAGGCCATGCGCTGCGCCCTGTTGCGACCGGAGCTGGGCATCAGCGGCGAACGCCTGAGCGTGATCGACTATTCGCGGCCCTCCACCGAGCCGCGCCTGTGGGTGTTCGACCTGGCGCACCAGCGGCTGTTGTTCGAGGAATGGGTGGCGCACGGCCGCAACAGTGGTGAGAACCGGACCGAGCATTTTTCCAATCGCGACGGCAGTTACATGTCCAGCCTCGGTGTGTTCACCGCGCAGGAAACCTACATGGGCGGCAACGGCTACTCATTGCGGCTGGCCGGGCTGGAACCGGGCTTCAACGACCGCGCGCGCGAGCGTGCGATCGTCATTCATGGCGCCCCCTACGTGAATCCGGCGACCGCCCAGCTGCAGGGTCGGCTGGGCCGCAGCCTGGGGTGTCCGGCGGTGCGGCTGTCGGTGGCCAGGCCGCTGATCGACGCGTTGCGTGGTGGCACGATGGTGTTCGCCTATTACCCCGACCAGGACTGGCTGAAGCATTCGCAGCTGCTGGGTGGCCAGTGCGGCGCGCAGGGTACGGTCGCCACGCGCTGATGCGCGATTGCACGTGGCGTGGTGCAATGCAGGCATGGATATCGATGCGCTGCTGAAGACTCCGAGCCAGGTGATTGCCCGCCTGGATTACCGCCGCGAACGCTGGCGCAATGGCCTGGGCTGGACCCGCGAAATCCTGCGGCTGCCGGCGCACGGGGACGACTGGGCCCTGCGCCTGTCCGTGGCGGAGATCGAGCAGGATGCCGCGTTCTCCGCATTTCCAGGCGTGGAGCGCGAACTGGTACTGCTGCAGGGCAACGGTGTGCGCCTGCGCTTCGCCGATGGCCGGGTGGCGGAGGTGCTGCCGCCGCATGGTCGCGTGCGCTTTGCCGGCGAGGAGGCACTGCACGGCGAACTGGTCGATGGCACCACCCATGATTTCAACCTGATGTGGAAGCGCGGGCAGTTGCACGCCGAGCTGCTGCACCGGCCGCTGGTGGGGCCGATGTTCTTCTTCTGCGAGCCAGGCGTGGCCTGGGCGCTGCACCTGCTGGCGGGTGAGGCCGGCTTTGCCGAGGACAGTGGCTTGCCGCCGATGCAGGCAGGCGACACTGCATGGCTGGCGGCCGGCGAGCGCCAGCGGCATGCGCTGCAGGGCAGTGGCGAGCTGCTGGCGATACGGGTGAGCGCCGCGGGCTGATGATTCGCATGCGCCGATGGGCATCATCCGCGCATGCGCTGGGCGCTGCCTGGGCTAATACACATCACGGCGGTAACGGCCGGCCACCAGCAGGGCCTCCTTGCCGTCGGTACCCAGCACCTGCTCGATGACCGCATCCACGGCTGGCGCCATGCCCTGCAGGCTGCCGCAGACCAGGATCGTGGCACCTTCATCGACCCATTGCCGCAGCGTTGCCGCCTCCTCCAGCAGGCGGTCCTGCACGTAACGGTGGCTGCCGCCGTCACGGCTGAACACCGTATCCAGACGCTGCAGCGTGCCGGCCGCCAGCATCGCCCGCAGTTCGTCGCCGAAATGGAAGTCGTGCGCGGCCGAGCGCTCGCCGAACAGCAGCCAGGTGCGGTGCGCGCCGACGGCCGCGCGCTCATGCAGGTGTGCACGCAGGCCGGCGATGCCCGTGCCATTGCCGATCAGCAGCAGCGGCGCCGCAACGGCGGCACCGTGGAAGTTGTCGTTGCGGCGCAGGCGCAGTTGTACCGGCTCGCCGATGACGGCGTGGTCGCACAGCCAGGCACTGCCGATGCCGGGCGTGCCATCGGCACGCAGCTGCCGGCGCACCAGCAGTTCCACCGCACCATCCTCCATCACCGAAGCGATGGAGTACTCACGATGCGGCAGCGGCTGCAGGGCCGCCAGCAGGGCGGGCAGATCACCCGGTGGCACCAGTGAGGGCAGGTGCGAGCGTTCGACACGGGCCAGCAGCGTCTGGCCGTCCTCGAGCACCGTCTGCGGATCGAAACCCTGTGATTCCAGCCAGGCCCGCGCGCTGTGCCGCGCGTGCTGCGGGCCGATCTCGGCAATGTCGCCGGCCTGCCAGCGCACGCCGTCGATGGCAGGCGCCTGCAGGCGCAGCCAGTACACCGGTCCGCCCTGGCTGCCGGGATTGAGGTGCCGGCGTTGCAGCAGCGTCCACGGCTGATATTCGGCCGGGCTCCAGTCGGGCAGTTCGCTGGCGCCACCGGCAAGTTGTCCGAGCAGTTGCTGCCAGTGCCGCAGTGCAGCGGGATCTGCGTTGTCGACCTCGATGGCGTCGAACAGGGCATGTGCGCCGCGCTGGCGCAGCCAGTCGTCGAGCTGGTGACCGAAGGCGCAGAAGTGACCGTAGCTGCGATCACCCAGGGCGAGAACGCCGTACGAAAGATGCTGCAGCGATGACGGCAGGGCCATCACATGGCGCAGGAAGGGCACTGCATGATCGGGCGGGTCGCCTTCGCCGGTGGTACTGGCGATGAACAGTGCACGCTGGCTGCCGGCCAGCAACGTGGCGTCGACCTCATGCAGACCGCGCACACGCACCGGCACGCCGGCACCCCGCAATGCCTCGGCACTGCGTTCGGCCAGTTCGCGGGCGAAGCCGGTCTGGCTGGACCAGACCAGCAGGATCGGCGCGACGTCGCCAGAGGCAGCATCGTCGCGCGGTCGCCCACGCCACCACAGTGCGGTGCAGACCAGCGCATAGAGCGCGGTGGCGATGATGGCGATCTGCGATTGCCGCGCCGGCGGTGCGCCCTGCCACCAGGCTTCGCCGAGATGCAGTCGCAGCAGCGCCCAGCCGATCAGCGCCAGCAGGATCAGTACAAGCGCGTTGCCGAGCAGCGCGCGCGACGGCCGTGCGCTCATGCGTCCCGCTCGTCGAGCAGGCGCTGGAAGGCGCTGCTGAGAAACTCGTGCGGGCCATCCGCTGCGCGATGCAGGTAGCGTGCGGCCAGTCCTTCGCGTTCGGCCAGCGCCATGCCGTGCTCGCGGCCGAGTACGGTGAGTGCGGTGGCCCAGGCATCAGCATGCATCGCGTCGTCGGCGACCACCGTCACCGCCGCTGCAACCTGGCGTACCGGCCTGCCGGTGCGCGGGTCGAGGCTGTGGCTGTAGGCCTCGCCATCGGCCTGATAGTGATGCCAGCGATCGCCGGAGGTAGCGACCGCCTTGCCGTCCAGCGCCAGCACCCGCGGTGGTGTTTTGGCGTGCGCGTCTTCTTCCGGCGCCGATTCCACCAGCACGCGCCACCGTTGGCCATCGGGCTTGCGGCCGTAGCCGGCCAGTTCGCCACCGACCTCGATCAGTGCAGCAGCGATGCCCTGATCGCGCAGCCACGCGGCCACGTGATCGACGCCGAACCCCTTGGCGATCGCAGAGAGATCCAGTTCCAGTCCGCCGGGTTGCAGCAGCGCATCGCCGCGCCATTGCAACCGCTGCCAACCGCAGCGCTCGCGCGTGGCCTGCACGGCGGCGGCATCGGGTTGGCGGCGTTCGCCGGCATGTGCACCGAAACCCCACAGTGCCACCAGCGGGCCGATGGTGGGATCGAACGCACCGTCGCTGGCGGCGGCGATGGACTGCGCGCAGGACAGGACGTGACGGGTTTCGGCAGGCAGGGTGCACCACTGGCCTGCATCGGCGCTGTTGTAGCGGCTGAGGTCCGAGCCGGCGTCCCACGTACTCATCTGCGCGACCACATCATCCAGGCGCGCCTGGATGCCGGCGTGCAGCGGGTGCAGGTCGCGCTGGCGCGGCGCGACCAGCGACACGCTCCAGGTGGTGCCCATGGTGGTGCCGCCGAGGCGGGCGATGTCGAGCAGGGAATCGGTCATGACGGGGCGTGGCGGCTGCGATGCCGGGGCGTGCCCGGCATCGCGGTCCCCATTACTGCGGCAGCACTTCCAGCGTGGCCACGTAGCTCAGGCGACGCTTGGCGGCCTGCTTCACCGAGGTCTTGTTGTCTTCAGTGCCGGTTTCCAGCCAGTACATGCCGGCTTCCGGCCAGGTCACCTTGATTTCGCCCTTGGCGTCGCTGGTCACCTTCAGTTCGTCCTGCGCGTTGCGGTAGCGGGTGGCGCCGCGCACGATCTCGAAGGCAAGGCCAGCCGTCGGCTTGCCGTCGACCAGCACGCGGAAGGTGGCTTCCTCGCCGGCGAACAGGTCGTTCGGGTGACCGACCGCAACCAGCTCGATGCCGCGGTTGGTCGGCTTCAGTGCGGTATCGTTCGGCGCGCCATTGGTCACGAACGTCTCCACGCGGCCGACCGACTGGCTCACTTCCAGCTTCTCCGCGTCCTTGGGCAGTTCGCCGAAGGTGGCGGCGGTACCGCGCCAGCGCTTGCGCTCGCCGTTCTGTTCGTAGGTGGCGAACAGGCCGTCATTGACCGAAGCGATGCGGTAAGTGCCCTGCTGCTTCAGCTCCAGATCGAACACGCTGCGGTACTTGCCGGTCGAGGCGTTCTGCGGCTGCACGGTGCTGCCGTCCGGCGCGGTGATCACCAGCGATTCCAGGCGCAGCGGCACGTGGTTGAAGTAGAACAGGTCGTTGGAGACCGCACCATCAACAGTGATCCACGGCGCATTGCCGGCGATCACGGTCTGCGAAGGCAGCAGCCAGGCCTTGTGGGCGAGTGCGGAAAAGGGAAGGGCAGCGGCCAGAGCGGCGGCGAGGACGAGCGTGCGCTTCATGCGGAAGACTCCAGGGACGTTGGATGGGTGGGGTCAGAGCCCTTCCTGTGGAGGGGATCCGACCCCGGGGTCGGACCCCTTTCCAACGGAAAGGGCTCTGCCCCCGGTTCAGGCGGTTACGGTTTGATGGCGAGGGTGACCTGGCCCAGTTCGGTGGCGCCCTGCGCCTTGCCGTTCTGTGCGGCGGTGGCCGGCCAGGTGAAGGGGATCTTCAGCAGTTCGCGGCCACCGACTTCGCGCACCGCTTCCACCACCAGGGTGTAGTTGCCCGGGGCCAGCTGCTTCAGCGCCGGCTGCTTGTCGTTGAACGACAGCGCGTGCTTGCCGGCCGGGCGGGTTGGGCCGGTCACGCCGTCCACCGGCACCTGCAGGGTGCGGCCGCTCTTGCGCCACCACTGGCGCAGGTCGGGCAGCCACTTGGTGCCATGGCCTTCGTTGTTGCTGGTCTGCTGGTACCAGACCGACAGGTTGGCCGCGACTTTCTGGTCGGCGCCTTCCAGCCACACCGCTACGTAGGGACGGTGATACTCGGCGACATTGAGCTTGGGCACCTCGACGTTGATGTCGAGCGTGGCGGCATAGGCCGGCGAGGTGGCCAGCAGGCCGCTGAGGGCGATGGTCAGGGTGACGCGCATGGGGCGGCTCCGGTGAAGGGGATTCGATGGTTCAGTGGATCAGCAGCAGGGCGATCAACAGCGGGATCATCAGGCCGAGGCCGACCAGCGGCCAGGTCATGCGCCGCTGCCGTGCATGCAGGTGCAGCAGGAACAGGCCGGTGATGCAGAACACCAGGCAGGCCACGGCGAACAGGTCCAGGAACCAGCCCCACGCCGGGCCCGCGTTGCGCCCCTTGTGCAGGTCGTTGAGGTAGGACACCACGCCGCGGGAGGTTGATTCGTATTCCACCGCGCCGGTTTCGCGATCGATGCTGAGCCAGGCGTCGCCGCCGGGTCGCGGCAACGACAAGTAGATCTCCTCGGCCGACCACTCGGCCGGGCGACCGCCGATGGCGATGCCCAGCTGCGTATCCAGCCATTGCCGGGCCGGGCGGGGGATCGGCGCGTGGCCGTCCTCGCGCGTGCCGAGCTGGCCGAGCAGATCGGCCGGCAGTTGCAGCTGCTGGTTCTGCACCTCGGGCTTGGCCTCGATCTTCGCTGCATGGTTGAGGGTCAACCCGGTCACCGCGAACAGCAGCATGCCGATCAGGCACACCGCCGAGCTGATCCAGTGCCACTGGTGCAGCGTCCGCAGCCAGAAGCCGCGGCTCTGTTGCTGCTGCACGTTGGAGGGAACGGAACGGCTCACGACGGGGATTCAGGACGGATGCGGACTGCGCATTACATCATTGATGAGAATAGCTCGCAATTGCGTATCGTTCTGTATCCCGGTACCGGCCAAGGCCGGCACCGGGCAGGGTCGCCTCAGAACTTCGCGTTGAGCGAGATCCAGTAGCTGCGGCGCTGGTCCTTGGTCGCGTAATCGTCCACGCAGCTGAACTCGCTCTGGCTGATCAGCAGGCACGACTGCGAGACGAAGTCCTTGTCGAGCAGGTTGTTGACGCGTGCGTTGACGGTCAGCCATGCGTTGGCCTTCCAGCTGCCGCCGAGGTGGAAGATCGTGTAGTCCTCGTAGACGCGGTCGTGGCTGTTGCCGGCCGCATCGAGGATCGTATCGCGGTAGCGGTCGTAGCGGCCTTCGCCGATCAGCGACAGACTGACCGCGTCGCTGACCTGCCAGTTGAGGCTGGCGTTGGCCATATGCCGGGCCGGCATGGTGCCACTGATCGGCAGTCCCTTCTGCGGGCCACTGGTCTGTTCGCTGCGGGTCCAGGTGTAGTTGCCCCGCAGCTGCAGGGTTTCCAGCAGATCGACGTGCGCGGCCAGTTCGGCGCCACGGGTTTCGGCCTTGTCGATGTTCACGCTCTGGGTGAAGGTGCTGTAGCCCAGCGAGGCCCAGCCCGGCCCGATGTCCACGCAGTAGCCGCTGCCGGCCGGAGCCACCTCGCAGTTCGGGAAGGTGCCGCCGCTGGCGATCTTGTCTTCGAACCGGTTGAAGAAGCCGGTGACGTTGAAGCCCCAGCGCTGGCCTTCGTAGTAGGCAGCCAGCTCGTAGTTGGTGCTGGTTTCCGGCTTGAGGTTCGGCGAACCCACCAGCGGCAGCACGCCCTGCCCACCGAAGCCGGTGATGCCCGGGAACAGCTGGTCCGGGCGCGGTGTCTTGTAGCCGGTGCTGACACCGCCCTTGAAGGTCCATGCGTCGCTCGCATTCCACACCAGGTAGCCGCGCGGGCTGACATGGCTGCCGAACACGTTGTGGTCGTCGTAGCGCAGGCCGAAGGTCGCCGTGAGGGTATCGGTCAGTGCCCAGTTGTCCTCCGCGAACAGGGCCCACATGCGGTGCTTCTGCCGGGTGTTGCTGCGGTAGCCGGCGCCATCCATGCCGAACACGCCGTCGACCATGTCGGTGTCGTTGTACTGTCCGCCAACGGTCAGTTTGTGTGCGCCGAAATCGAGGTCGAGCATCGTGTCGAGCACGTAACCCTCAAGCTCCATCGTGCGCAGCGGACGTGGCAGGAACGCCTGCAGGCGCGCCATCTCGCTCGGGTCGAGGGCCGACAGCGCATTGCCACGACCGGCCGCACAGTTGTTGGCGGCGCCGGTGCGGCGGCAGACGTCATTCCACAGCGTCTGCAGGTTGGCGCGCTCGTCCAGGGTCAGTGGCAGCGAACGGCCGAGGTTGCTGCTCTTGCTGTGGGTCAGCGAGGTCTGCCAGGTGCCGAAGCTGTAGCGGCCCTGATGGGTCAGCGATACCTGGTCACGCTCATAGCGCTGGTAGGCGGTGTAGCCCACGCGCGGCTGCACCCCGCGGCGGGTGATGGTGCCGCCGCCATCCGGATCGGGGATGACCGCATTGCCGACGCGCCACAGGCTGGCCAGGCTGTCGAGCGTGCCGGTCTGGCCCTCGCTGTTGTCGTACTTCTGCCGCGACACGTCGTAGTCCAGCCACAGTTCGTGGTCGTCATTGATGTGGACGTTCAGGCGCACGCCCGTGTTCCAGTTGGTGTTGGCCACCGATTTGCCGCCACCTCCGAAGCCGATGCTGCGTTCCCACAGGGTGCCATCGGGCAACGGCAGCGCATCCCATTCCGGATTGGACGCCTTCGCATCGTAGTAGCTGCCGCGCACGGACAGGCCCAGGCGCTCCTTCAGCAACGGACCACTCAGGTACACATCGGTGCTGCGGGCATCGCCGAACTGGTCGTCCTGCTGCACGGTGAAGCCCTGGGTCAGCGCGCCGTGCCAGCTGTCCTGGTTGCGGCGGGTGATGATGTTGATGACACCGCCCATCGCATCCGAGCCGTACAGCGTGGACATCGGGCCGCGCACCACTTCGATGCGCTCGATCGCATCCAGCGGCGGCAGGTAGGAGAACTGTCCGCCACCGAAGTTGTTGGGATACAGCTGGCCGACGTTGCTCTGGCGGCGGCCGTCGATCAGTACCAGGGTGTATTCCGAGGGCAGGCCACGCATGGAGACGGTGGCGCGGCCATTCTTGTCGGTGGCTTCCAGGCCGACGTCGATGCCTTCCACATCGCGCAGCGCATCGACCAGGCTGGTGTAGGGGCGCTTGCTCAGTTCCTCGCGGCTGACCACGCTGATGCTGGCCGGGGCATCGGTGATCTTCTGTTCGAAGCCGGAGGCGGTGACGACCACCTTGTCCAGGGTCTGCGGCGCTCCGGCGATCTCTGCATGGGCGAAAGCAGGGGCCGCCATCGCCGCCAGCACGGCGCTGGTCAGCAGGGGGCGGGACAGGGACGAACGGACACGATGGCGCTGGGCCATGGCAGATACCTCGAAGGATGTAAGGCAGCGCGATGCCGGGTGCGGAGCGCGCACGGCAGGCAGGGAAAGCCCGGTCAGGGGCGGCAGGGAAGAAGCAGTCAGCGGCGTGTGGACGCGACCGCGCAGGCAGTCACGTCGGGCCGTGGATCAGGCGAGCGGCGGCGCCTGGCCGCGTTGCTGGCGACGCCCGGGCGCGTCGGCCCAGGGCGTGTCCGGAGCGGCCAGCGGCCAGTCCGGGCGCACACCGGGCATGGCCGGCGTGGCGGGTACGAGTTCAAGTTCGGTACGCAGCCACTGGCTGGCCAGCAGCAGCGGCGGCGCCTTCTCGGCCGCTTTTACCGGGGCGGAGGCACAGCGGCGCAGCTTGGCCGGGGCTTCTTCCTGCAACGGGCCTTCGCCGCCACGTTCTTCCAGCGGCATCTGCAAGGTCATCGCTGTGGCCGGGTGCGGCAGCAGTGGCAGGGTGCCCAGCAGCAACGCCAGCATCGCCACCCATGCCAGCAGGCTGGCCAGCGCGGGACGCTGGCCGCGCATGGCGGTGCCCATCTTGCGATGGATGAGTGGGCGAGGGCGGAGCGGGCGCAGCAAGCGGGGGTCCCCAGATGGTTTGCCGGCAGCGGCCAGCATCAACGGGGCGTGATTGTAATGAGAGCTGTTAGCGAATGCAAATGAGAATGATTGCTAAAATGTTGGGGCGCGGACTGGAGTGGCTCAGACCTCGCTCCAGCGTCGCAGCAGGTTGTGATAGACGCCGGTCAGCTGCAGCACCGCATCATCGTCGCCTCCGGTCTGCCGCAGGCGCTCGATGGACGTGTCCATTTCCCACAGCAGGCGACGCTGTACATCGTCGCGGATCATGCTCTGCACCCAGAAGAACGACGCCACGCGCGCGCCCCGGGTAACAGGATTGACCTGGTGCAGGCTGCTGGAGGGATAGACGATCAGGTCGCCGGCTGGCAGCTTCACCTCGTGCTCGCCGTAGGTGTCGCTGATGATCAGCTCGCCGCCGTCGTACTCGTCCGGCGCCGACAGGAACAGGGTGCAGGAGATGTCCGAGCGCAGCTGCTCGCCGTTGCCCAGGTTCATCACTGCGCCATCGACGTGGAAGCCGTAGGTGCCGCCGCCGCGGTAGCGGTTGAAGCGTGGGGGGAGGTATTTCAGAGGCAGCGCGGCGCTGAAGAACAGCGGGTGCCGGGCCAGAGCGACGAGGATGATCTCGCCCAGCTCGCGGCGCAGCGGCGAGGCCTCGGGAAGCTGCTGGTTGTGCTTGGCCTGCGCGCCCAGATGGCCGACGGTCTCGCGGCCATCGGTCCAGTCGGCGGCGTCCAGGCGATGACGGAAGTCGGCCACCTGGTCGGCGCTGAGGATGTCGGGGATGTGCAGCAGCATGCGGAACTCCTCAAAGGGGTGGCGGTGGGACCAGAGCGCGCACCTGCGGATGCGGCGACGCGGCCAGCTCCGGCAGGATATGCGCCATGAACGCCGGGCTGCCGTGGGCCAGTGCAAGCCGCAGCCAATGCACGGCCTGCTCGACCTGACCGGCCTGCAGCAGGATCGAGGCATAGTTGGCCTGGCCGCGGAAATCACCGGCTTCAGCGGCGCGCCGGTACCAGTCCAGCGCAGCCTGCGGATCGCGCTCGATCTCCAGGCCGTCTTCGAGGTGGCGGGCCAACAGGTTCATCGATTTGGCATGACCCAGATGCGCGGCACGGGTATACAGCGCCAGCGCCTGCACGCGGTCCTGCCGCACACCGCGGCCGGTGGCCAGCAGGTTGGCCAGGTTGTACAGGCCCCAGTCCAGTCCGGTGTCGGCCGCGCGCCGGTACCACACCGCGGCCAGCACCGGGTCGGGCGCGGTGCCCTGGCCCAGTTCATGGCAGCGGCCAAGCATGTTCATCGCCATCGGCGCGCCGTTGTTGGCGGCGGTTTCGTACCAGAGCCGCCCGGCCGAAGCGTCCTGTGCGGTGCCTTTGCCTTCCATGTGCATCTGCGCGAGCAGCAGTTGTGCATCGACCTGTCCGGCCTGCGCGGCGTCGCGCACGCGTGCGAAGGCAGCCTGCGGGTCGTGCTGCAGCAGGTCGGCCAGAGCGTCGCTGTCGATGGGGGGACGGGGCGTCATGGGGGGGAAGTATCGCTGGAAACAAAAACGGCGGCAGGAGACCCTGCCGCCGTGGGGGAACGAAGTTACATCAGAACTTCACGTTCAGTGCCAGGGTGGCCGAGCGACCCGGGGCGATGCTCGCGTAATGCGAGGCATAGGCCTTGGTGAAGTAGGTCTTGTCGGTCAGGTTCTGCACGTTGAGCTGCAGGCTGACGTTGTCCTGGAGCGCGTAGCTGGCCATCGCGTCGAAGCGGGTGTAGCTGGCGATCCACTTGGTGTTGGCAACATCACCGTACTGCTTGTCCGAATAGAACGCACCGGCGCCGACGGTCAGGCCGATCGGGAAGCGGTAGGTGGTCCACAGGTTGGCACTGTGCTTGGCGGTGTTCGGGAACACGTTGCCGTTGTACGGCGAGGGCACGTAGATGTTGGACGGGCAGGTACGGCCCACCGGTGCGCCACAGACGAAACCGTTGTCCTTCAGTTCCGAGTCCAGGTAGGTGTAGCCGCCATACAGGCTCCAGGCATCGGTCAGCTGGCCGGTGAAGCCCAGCTCGAAGCCGTTGATTTCCTTCTTGCCGGCGTTCTGGCTGGTGCCGTTGTCGACGGTCACGCGCGCGTTGTCCATCACGGTGTGGAAGATCGCCGCGGTGAGGTTCAGGCGCTGGTCGAACAGATCCCACTTGGTGCCCAGTTCGAGGTTCTTCGTATCCTGCGGCTTGAGGTCGGCCACAGCGGCACTCAGGCTGTCCGAACCGTCACCACCGTCCATGCCCGGCGGGGTCGAGGAGGTGCCCCACGACAGGTAGATGCTGCCGTTGGTGGCCGGCTTGAACACCACGCCGGCCTGGTAGTTCAGGAAGTCGTTGCTGTTGCGCACGCGGGTCGGCGCCGCACCGGCCACCGGAGTGGTCAGGGTGGTGCGGAAATCGTCGTAGCGCAGGCCCAGGTTGACCATCCACTGCTCATTGAGCTCGATGGTGTCGAACACGTAGGCCGAGGTGGTCTTGGTACGCTGCTCGATGTCCAGCGCCTTATCGCTGCGGTACACCGAATGCGTGGCCGCCCACGGGTCGCGCGGGTTCGGATTGGCGAAATCGGTGCAGTTGTAGCCGGTGGCCGCGCCGGTGGTCGGGCACTTGCTGTTGCCGGTGAGCGGGTTGCTGGTGCCCGGGCTCATCAGGTAGCTGCCGCGGGTCATCTTCTCGTCGCTGTACTCCACGCCGGCGCTGTAGCTGTGCTTGAGTACGCCGGTCTGGAAGGCGCCGGTCAGGCCCAGCTGGTCGGCAAAGCTCTTGACGTCGACGGCACGGCTGTTGGTACGGCGCCACAAGGTGCCGTAATTGTTCGGGTTGCCCTGGCTGTCGTCCGGCTGGGTCCACAGGTAGTCGTTGCTGGTGTTGCCCAGGCGCGCGATGTTGCGCAGCTTGTGGCCGCCGAAGTCGTAGCTGGCGTCCATGGTGCTGATGTCGGCGCGGGTGCGCTGGAAATCACGATCAACCAGGCCGTAGTAGTTGTTGCGGTCCGGCACCATCGGGCGGCCGTCGACCCACTTCGACGCCGGCGCACCGCTCGGGTTGCCGTACGGGAAACCACCGGCGTCCGGCAGGTCGTCGCTCTGCATGTGGTAGTGGCTGGCGATCAGCTGCGCCGGGCCGTTCAGGCCGAACGCGATCGACGGCGCGATGCCCCAGCGGCTGACGTTGGCGGTGTCACGGCCGGCGATGTCCGACTCGTGCTTCATCAGGTTCAGGCGGGCGGCGATGCCATCACCCAGCACGTAGTTGGCGTCCACGGTGCCGCGCGCGTAGCTGTCGGTACCGATGCCCATGCTGGCATTGGTCTCGTTCTTCAGCTTCGGCGTCTTGCTCACCAGGTTCAGGCTGCCACCACCGGAGTCGCGGCCGCCGTAGGCCGAGCTCGGGCCCTTGACCACTTCCACCTGTTCCAGGTCGAAGATTTCGCGCGTCTGCGAGCCAACGTCGCGCAGCCCGTCGACGAAGACGTTGCTCTGCGAATCGAAGCCGCGGATGAAGGGGCGGTCGCCGGTCGGGTTGCCGCCTTCGCCGGCGCCGAAGGTGATGCCCGGCACCATGCGCAGCGCATCCTGCAGGTTGGTCGCACCGGTTTCGGCGATCAGCTTCTCCGACACGATCGACACCGACTTCGGGGTGTCCACCAGTTCGGCGGTGAACTTCGGCGAGGACGGATTGAACCAGCTGCCGCGCACCTGCACCTTGTCCAGTTCGGTGGCGTTGCGGGAGCCGGCGTCGGCGCTGTCGGCAGCCTGCGCAGCCAGCGGCGCGAAGCCCGCGGCCAGGGTGGCGGTGGCGAGCAGGGAAACGCGCGGGGCGTGTTTGCGGGACGTGATGTGGGTCATGGTCTGGGTGGCGGTGGCTTGGATCAGGAAAGGGTGAAGGCCGAAGTGCAGGCAGCGCGACGACACATGGAGGGCTTCTTCTGTAGAGCCGAGCCGATGCTCGGCTGGCAGGAAACGCAATCAGGCGCACGGCAAGAGCCGCAGGGCGCCTCAGCTGGCGTGCGGTGCGGGCGGAGCGTGGCCGGGATTCAACCGCAGTGCGGGATCGTGCAGCTGCCAGCGCAGGGCGTCGGAGCGCCACAACGGGATATGCGCGACCAGCGCGGCGCGCATTGGCGCCAGGCCGGTGCAGGGCGTGGTGCCTTCGCCGTCCAGCGGCGGCTCCGGTGCCGGTGCGGCATGCTGCGGGCATTCGTCGGCCGGCGTTTCCGGCAGCGGGATGGCCTGCAGGAGATCATCCGCGTGTGCCTGCCAGCCCTGCGCGGCAGGATCGCCGCCGCGCCCTTCGTGCAATGCAGACCAGCCCAGCACCAGCGTCAGCAACACGGCTACGAGCAGCGGCCACCCTTGGCGGGCGAGCTGGCACAGCGTGGCGGTGGGCGCGGACGAAGCCATGGCGCGTAGGGCGGAGTCGTTACGAAGATGTTACGTAGGATAACATCAACGATAATGATTCGCATCTTCGGTGTTGCGGGAGGTCTGTACCTGGCCCCTCGCGGCCCTGCGGGCGCCTGCAGGGCCTTCCCGGGCGGGGCGGGTATCGCTGCCGGTCAGTCCCGGTCGTCGCGAGTCCAGATGGCGTCGTGCTCGCGCTTGACCGGGAACTTGGGGACCGGGCTGTACGCGGGGGCACACAGGGCACGGCCATCACGCACGTCGAAGCGGGCACCGTGCAGCACGCACTCGACGCTGCCTTCGGTGGTGTTGAACTCGCCGGAGGACAACTCGAATTCCTCGTGCGTGCACTGGTCTTCCAGGGCATACAGCTCGCCGTCGAGGTTGAACACCACGATCGGCGTACCGGTAACCTCGTCGAACACGCTCTTCATTTCACCCGGCAGCAGGTCGCTGCCGGCGCAGACGAAGGTCCACGCGTCGCTCATGCGGTGGCTCCCGCCAGCGGCTTTTCCAGGATCTCGAAGCGCAGATCGTCGCGCTTCGGGATACCGAAGCGCTCGTCGCCGTAGGGGAACGGCTTCTTGATGCCGGTGCGGCGGTAGCCACGGCGCTCGTAGAAGGCGATCAGTTCGTCGCGCACGTCGATCACGGTCATCTGCATCACCGGCACGCCCCATTCGCGCGCGGCGTGGGCTTCGGCCGTATCCATCAGCTGCTTGCCGACGCCGCCCCCCTGCTGGGCCGGGTCGACCGAAAACATGCCGAAGTAGCCTTTGCCGTCTACATCGGCGACGTGGGCGCAGGCCACGAGGCGGCCCTCGCGCTCCGCCAGCAGAATGGTCGAGCGGGGACGGTCGAGGTCGGTCTGGATGCCTTCGGCATCGATGCGGGCGCCGTCCAGCAGGTCGGCTTCGGTGGTCCAGCCGACCCGGCTGGCGTCACCTCGGTAGGCGGAAGTCACCAGCGAGATCAGGGCAGGGATATCGGCCGACGTGGCGGCGCGGAAGGTCAGGGTGCTCATGGCGCCATTCTAGGTGGGGTGTGGGCCAGGCCGCACGCCCTTCTGCACTGGCGATGCGCGCCGGGGACTCGACCGCCGAGGGAAGCACGGTCGTGAACGGAGTCTTGACGTCGCCTTCATTCCATGTTCATGAATAACGCGTGGCACGGCCAGCGTTGCGACCGTCGCGTACGTGCACGCATTCAAGGAACGGACGATCCAAGGAGGATCCCATGCGGTTTCGTGCCACGCTCCGCCCGCGCCAGTCTGGCCCGGCCGGCCTTTCGACGCTTCTTCTGCTGCTGGCCGCGATCGGGCTTCCTTCAGTGGGCCTGGCGCAGATCGTCCCGACCTGGCGGCAGGAGTACGACAAGCGCCTGAAGTACGGTGATCTCGTCGAGCCGCTGAAGGGCGAGATCTTCGGCGAGCAGGTCAATCTCTATGACGGCTCGATCAGCTTCAAGGCTACCGATATCTCGCTGCCGGGCAACAGCGGACTCCCGGTCGCTCTCAGTCGCAGCCGATCAGCCAGCGACGGCAGCAGTGAAAGTCCTCTTGGCGACTGGGATCTGGATGTTCCGTCGCTGTCAGGTGTCTATGGCGATCTCCCCGAGACTGCAGCTCAAGGGCACTGGATGCCGGCCGCGCGCTGTACCACCGTCGGTGCTCCGCCAACTCTGGAGGTCTGGAATCGCCGGAACACTCAGAAGGTCAACTTCAATCCACACACTTACTGGGATGGCGTGCGGCTTTCGCTGCCCGGAGGTGGTGGGGAACCACTGCTGGGCGGCAATGGCGATGCGCGGCAACCCCAGCCGCAGCTTGGACAGCCCGCGCCATGGAATACAAAAGGCGGTTGGGTATTCACCTGCTTGGCAGCATTGAAAAGCGGACAGCCCGGCGAAGGATTCCTGGGACATGCACCGGATGGGACCAAATACTATTTTGACTGGATGGTGGCTCGCCCCAACGGCTCTGCGACCCTGCAGCCGTTCGGACCGGAAAGCAACGCCCAGTTGGGCCGCAAGCGAGTTCACCTGTATCCATCGCAGATTGTTGATCGTTTCGGAAACTGGGTGCGCTATGAATGGTCCGGTACCCGACTCCAGCGCATCACCGCAAGCGATGGTCGCGAAATCAGCCTTGCGTACCAATCGAACGGGTTGATCGCCTCTGCGACTGCCGCCGGGCGCACCTGGACTTACGGTTATACGGATGCCGACATCCTGCGGACGGTGACGCTGCCCGATGGAACCCAGTGGATCTACAGCCTGCCGCCGCTATCGGTTACGCACAAGTACGCCGAGTACACCGGGCAGAACATCTGGGACTACATGGAATACCCGGCGACCTGTTCGCGTGTGAACAAGATCGTGCCCAGCGAAATCACCATGATCGTCCAGCATCCGTCGGGTGCACTGGGAACGTTCCTGTTTCGCCCATTCCGCCATGGGCGCAAGAACGTCACTCTGGATTGCCAGACCTCTGGCGACAATCATCTCATCGCAGAAGGCTGGAACTACACACCGATCTACCGTGATGCGATGTCGCTGGTGGCCAAGACCATCAGTGGTCCGGGCATTCCCACAGCGCAGTGGACCTATCAGTACACCAATCTCAACGGGGCTTATGCACAGGATCTGGGCGGTCCGGTAATCCCTGCAGGCCAGGCAGAGCCGAAGATCACCACCGAGACGCTGCCGGATGGCGTCGTACGCGTGTACGAATTCGGCAAGGAAGTCGCCTATAACGATGGTCTTCTACTGTCGACGACGACGCGATCGAGTAGTTCGGTCGTGCGCGTTGACCGCAACAACTACTATCCGGATGCCCAGCTGGACGCGGCGCCCTTCCCGAAGGAAGCCGGCAAGGACTTCAAGTACGGTGCGAATGACCTCAAGGCGCACTACAACCGCCCTGTCCAGTCCGCTGTTGTGGAGCAGGACGGTGTGCAGTTCAGCCGGACCGTGCAGACCTTTGATGCATTTGCACGTGAAGTCACCGTCGTTGAAGCAAATTCCGCCGGACAGAGTCGCACCAGCACCACGGCCTACTACGACAATCCCGCGCTATGGGTGAACGGTCAGTCCGCGCGTAGTGTCCTCAATGGCATTGAACAGTCCCGCACCGAGTTCGACACGGCCAAAGCGTTGCCTTTGCGCGCCTACGCATTCGGTCGTCTGGCACAGCAGGTGACCTATGCGGCCGACGGCACCGTGGCGTCGGTATCCGATGGCCGCGGCAATACCAGCCATCTGTCGGGGTGGAAGCGCGGTGTTCCGCAGCAACTGCGGATGCCGGCCACACCCGAGGCGCCAAATGGCGCGGTGCGCACTGTTGCCGTCGACGACAACGGTTGGATCACCTCGCTGACCGACGAGACCGGCGCAACCACCAGCTTCAGCTACGACAGCATGGGGCGTCTGCGCAGCCAGCAGTTCCCCACCGGCGATACGGTGAACTGGAATGGCGTAACGATGGACCTGCAGCGCCTGGGAAGCGCGCAGTTCGGCGTGCCGGCCGGTGCCTGGAAGCATTCGCGCACACAGGGCGGCAGGCGTATCGATACCTACCTGGATGCCATGTTCAGGCCGGTGCTTGTGACCGAGAATGCCAACAACGTGCGCGACAGTGCCGTGGTGACCCGCTACGACAGCAGCGGCAGGACGGTGTTCGCCTCCTATCCGACCCGGCAGTTTTCCAGCATCGGCGCGGCATTGGACGGCACCACCACGCAGTACGATGCGCTGGGCCGGCCGGTGCTCGTGAGTCAATCCTCGGAGCTGGGCACACTGGCGACCCGTACCGAGTACGTGGGCAATCTTTCCGTGAAGGCGACCAACCCGCGCGGCCAGTCCACGACCACGCGGCACCTGGCGTATGACCAGCCAACCTATGAGATGCCGCTGACACTGCAGCATCCGGAAGGCGTGGTGACCGAGATCCAGCGTGACGTCCTCGGCAAGCCGCTGGCCATTACCCGACGCGGCGCGGACGGCAGCCAGTCGCTGACACGCCGCTATGTCTATGACGCCTATCAGCAACTGTGCAAGACGATCGAGCCGGAAACCGGCGCCACCGTGCAGGACTATGATGCGGCAGGCAATGTCCTGTGGTCGGCGGCCGGTACCGGGCTGACCAGCACCGCTGGCTGCAACCGGAGCGAAGCACTGGCCAGTGGTCGCGCGGTGAAGCGCAGCTATGACGCCGCCAATCGCCTATCGATGCTGACTTTCCCGGATGGACGCGGCAGTCAATCATGGTCCTACACGCCCGATGGCCTGCCGGCGGAAATCAGTACCCAGAACGATGCGGCACGACCGGTCGTCATCAACCGATACCAGTACAACCGGCGCCGCCTGCTCACTGGCGAAACCCTGCAGCACCCGGACCTGGGCACGCTGAACCTCGCCTATGGCTACGATGCCAACGGCACCCTGGCCAGCAACACCTATCCCGGCGGGCGGGTCGTCAGCTATGCACCCGATGCCCTGGGCAGAGCGACAACAGTGGGTGGCTATGCGAAGGAAGCCACCTATTTCGCCAATGGTGCGTTGGCACGGTTCGTCTACGGCAACGGGGTCGTGCATACGATGACCCAGAACGCGCGCGGCCTGCCCGACCGCAGCCGTGACGCCACGGCCGCCGCTGCCGTGCTCGACGACAGCTACGACTATGATGCTGGCGGCAATGTCATGGCCATCTCCGACGGCCTGCCGGGGGCGCCGGGGAACCGTGACATGACCTATGACGGCCTGGACCGGCTGCGCACCGTGATGGCACCGGGATTCGGCAATGCTCTGTATGAGTACGACGCGCTGGACAATCTGCGCCGGGCCAAGGTGGGCAGCAGGGATCGCACGCACTACTTTGATCCGACCAACCGGCTGGTGAATGTGGTCGAGACCGGCAGTGGTGCCACGGTGACCGGCCTGGGCTACGACGTGCAGGGCAACCTCTCCATCCGCAATGGCCAGCCGTTCACCTTCGACTTCGGCAACCGCCTGCGCGCGGTCGGCACGGCGGAAAGCTACGAATACGATGCCCACGGTCGACGCGTGAAAGCATCGGCGGAAGGGGCCGGCGCGATCTACTCGTTCTACGACAACGGCGGCGTGCTGCGTTTCCAGCGCAACGAACGCACAGGCAAACAGACCGACTACCTGTACCTGTCAGGCAGCCTGGTGGCGCAGGTGCATGGTGCGGCGGCGCCGGGCGTGCCCGCGCTGAGTGCACCAGGCTACATCACCCAAGGCAGCGTGAACCTGACTTGGAGTCCGGCAGGTGGGGCCAACCGCTACGAACTGCAGCGTGCGCTGACCGGCACCTGGAGTACGGTCTTCGATGGCGCGGCGCAGTCGTTCACCAGCACTGGCCTGGTTACCGGCACCTATCAGTTCCGAGTGCGCGGCTGCCGTGCGGTGTGCGGCGGATGGAGTAACGTCGCGTCAGTGGCTGTGGCGCTGGCACCGTCCACGGTGCCCGCACTGACGGTGCCCGCCACAGCCTTCAATGGCACTTACAACGTGGGGTGGTCCGCAGCGTCTGGCGCCGAGCGCTATGAGTTGCAGGAAAGCGCCAACGGAGGTGCATGGGGTCAGGTTCATAACGCAGCCGGTCAGTCCAAGGCATTCAGTGGTAAGGCCGCGGGAAGTTACAGCTACCGGATCCGCGCATGTAATCCGGTGGGATGCACCGGATACAGCGCCACGGCGTCGGTGGCAGTGGTGTATCCACCTGCCGCTGCGCCAAGCGTCTCCGCGCCGGCGCGATCTGCACCGGGCAGTATCGGCATTGGCTGGAATGGAGTGGCCGGTGCCACACGCTACACCCTGCAGGAAAGCAGCAATGGTGGGGGATGGGTCACGCTGTTCGACGGCAACGCCAGCTCCTATGCCACCGCTGCGCGCGGCGTGGGCAGCTATGGCTATCGGGTTGCTGCCTGCAACGGCGCGGGCTGCGGGCCATGGTCGGCCACCGCGACGGTTGCGGTGATCGGGGCGCCGGCGATCGAGCCGGTAATCAGTGCGCCGGGCCTGGTGAACGTGCCGCAGTACAGCCTGAGCTGGTCGGTACCCCCCAACAGCGAGAGCTTCGTACTGGAGGAAAGCGCCAACGGAGGTGGCTGGACGGTGGTGCATAACGGCGTCGGAAACAGCTTTGGTGCAAGTCGCGGAAATGGCAGCTACGCATATCGCGTACGTGCCTGCAACTTCGCAGGGTGCAGCCTGAACTCCGGAGTGGCGACCGTGTCCGTGGTGCTGCCACCGGGGGCAACCTATCTCTTTGAGGCTCAATGGCTGAGCAGCAAGACGGCGCCTTATCAGATCCAATGCACGGTGGGTTGGGTCGCCTCGGCCGGCGCGACGGAGTACCAGCTGGAGCCGGCGTCCGGCGGCAAGACTCTGTATGCAGGTCCCAAGACCTATGTGCAGTCAAGGAATGGTACGTACTGCGCCAGCAGCTACCGGGTGCGGGCGTGCAATGCCGGCGGTTGTTCAGATTGGTCGGCAAGCTTCCCGGTCACCCGCGGCGTACTTTGGGAGTAAGACATGAACGGATTCTCTGCGATGTTGATCCGCGTGGCGCTCGTGTCGGGTGCACTGGTGGTCGGCGCAGCGCCAGCGGCAGCTCAGGAAGTAGTCGAGTACATCCACACAGATGCGCTCGGTTCACCAGTGGCGATCACCGATGCCAGCGGAAATATCATCGAGCGTACGGTGTATGAGCCGTACGGGGCGGTGGTCAATCGGCCGTTGAAGGATGGGCCGGGGTATACGGGGCATGTGACAGACTCAGGTACGGGGCTGAGCTATATGCAGCAGCGCTACTACGATCCGCAGATTGGGCTATTTCTTAGTGTGGATCCGGTCACGGTTTACAAGAGCCCCGCTGCGATGTTCAACCGCTATCGGTACGCAAATAGCAATCCGTATCGCTTCTATGATCCAGATGGTCGATGCACGGGATCGAGGATCAAAAATGGTGATGGGACATGTGCGAGCACAGGTGAGTTCACAACAAAGGCTTCATCTGCAAGAAGCTTGGACGCGAGAAATGTTGATAAGGTCTTTACACATTCGTCTGTGTCGTCATTGGGTGGGCAAGCAACTCCGTCCGAATTTCCAAAGGAAACTCGTTCTGCTTTGAGTAAGTTCCTGGGGTCATCTGTGGGAGGGGCGATTGGCAGGCATGCGGTGCTGAGTGGTCAGAAGATTGACATGGAGCAAATCCTCCCAAGCTCCGGATACCCTCCAGTATTCTCGGGTGGGTATGCGGGTACTAATATCGTTACTTATAGTCTTGAGTGGCGCCAATTTTTGGCGTCCAATAGATTTGGAGGAGAGTTCTCTGGTGCTGGATTAGATGTGCTTCTTGCACATGAGATTGGTCATACGCCAATAGCTGGAGCGGTCTTTGGCTATAGCCCAGCCACCTCTGATGCCAATGCCGATGAGTTCAATGCGGTGCGATTTTTAGAGAATCCATACAGGCGGCATTTGGGATTGCCGCTAAGAACGCATTACTCTGGAATTTCCGTGCCAGAGCCATTGCTTGGAGGGCAGTAAGATGTTTCCTATTACCACGGCTTTCCTAATGCTTGTTGCGACCGGCGTGGGATGTGATTGCAGGTCCGGTGGCTGGGCGCAAGTGGTTCAGAAGACTGAAGCGCTCGTTTTGCACAGGGAGTCATTTAGGGTGCCGAGAGATCCAGTGGGGTCTGAATACGAAGCCGCCTGTGTCAGAATTCGATTCCAGATTGATAAGCGTGGGGAGCCGATCAATGTCAGCATTGACAAGAGCTCTAGAAATAGGGCGATCGATGTTGCTGCTAGAGAAACATTGAAGAAGTTCAGGTTTGAGTTGCCTCAAAGCGATTCTGAGGGAGAATTTGCATTGGTGTTTGACTATCCGTCGAGAGATGCTCCATAAATCGAAAGTCGGAAAGTGATCCAAGATTGGCCCTTGACAGCCTATGGAATACCAGGCCACACATTGCGGGCCTTGTCGTCATTGCGGAGATCGGGTGGATTATCGCCCAGCATGCGCCGACGGCGAGTTCGGAACCTCGCTCACCATCTTCTGCTTGGCCTTCGGCAGCTCGCTGATTCACTCCAACTGCTGCTGCAGCACGGTTGGGGTCATGTTGCTACCGACGGCTGTACATCACTGTGCGTCGAATCCGCTCATGCCTGGCAGCTGTGGTCATTTCACTGGGCTGCAAGGTTGTGATTGGTTTTCGGATCCTGTGATTGTTGTAAAAAATGTTGGAAGGGACGTGATCCATGGCATCAGCTTGGAGGTCGGCGGTGGTGCGGTTGACCTGGGAGCAATTCCTGTCGGCGAAAGCAGGGCTGCAAAACCGGAGGTCGCTGCTGATTCCTCGCTTGTTGTAACGTACTACGAGAATAATGCCCGTGTGGTTTGCTGTGGAGATGTGTATTTTACGAACAATCTCTATGTCAAGGTTGAGGCGGATGTGGGTGGAGGGGTTTGCCGTATAGCGGAAGTTGCGGATTGATGTGAGCGGTGGAGCGTGTCTGGAGAATTTTTATAGTGCAGTGCCAAGGTGAAGAGCGATGAAAAGCCTTGTTGAGAGTTACCCGGTTTGGGCTTCCATCATTCTAGGTGCCATGTGGATAAACGCATTTGTGGCTCACAGGATGTTGCTGAGGATCGAGCGCGAACGGCCAGAAGTACTTGCTGCAGCCGGAATCATCAAGGTTGATTGGTGGCTTAGGTGCTTGCGTGGTATCGCAGTGCTTGCCCTCACTTCCAAAGGGCAGGCGCTCCATCAGGGTGAACGGTGGGTGTTGAGTGGCGTCGTGATGATGTACGTCTTCTTGATTGCTTCCGGGGTATCCATGCTTGTTGGCATGTAGAAGACGGTGTCTCAAGGCCGCTGATGGTGCAATAGTTCGGCATTACGATGAGATTGCCCGTTCCTGGCATCGCTCAGCATTTCCCAGCTTGACCTCTGCTGGCTTGCGTCCCACGCGCATAAAAAACGCCGCAGTCCCCTGCGGCGCTCCCGTATTTTCTTGGCTCTGGCGAATCCTCAGCCGAGCAGCTTACGTACCTTGGTCAGCGCGGTCATGAACCGCTCGATCTCTTCGTGCGTGTTGTAGAACGCCAGCGAGGCACGGCAGGTGGCCGCGACACCGAAGTACTGCAGCAACGGATGTGCGCAGTGCTGGCCGGAACGCACGGCCACGCCTTCCAGGTCGAGCAGGGTGGCCAGGTCGTGTGCATGCGCGCCGTCGATCAGGAACGAGACCACGGCCGCCTTCTCCGGCGCTTCACCGATGATGCGCAGGCCCTCGACGCGGCGCAGCTCTTCGGTGAAGTGGGCGAGCAGCTCGGCTTCCCGCGCCTCCACGTGCTCCTGGCCGATGTCCTGCAGGTAGTCGGCGGCCACGCCCAGGCCGATGAAGCCGGCGATGTTCGGAGTGCCGGCCTCGAACTTGTGCGGGGCATCGTTGAACACGGTGCCGTCGAAGCTGACTTCCTTGATCATCTCGCCACCGCCGAGGAACGGCGGCATCGCATCCAGATGCTCGCGGCGTGCCCACAGGGCGCCGGTGCCGGTCGGTCCGCACATCTTGTGGCCGGTGATGGCATAGAAGTCGCAGCCGATCGCGGCGACGTCGACCTTGCGGTGTGGTGCGGCCTGCGAACCATCCACCACAGTGATGATGCCGCGCTTGCGCGCCTCACGGCAGATCTCGCGCACCGGGTTGACCGTGCCGAGCACATTGGACACGTGGGTGACCGCCAGCAGCTTGACCTCGGGGGTCATGGCCGCACGCAGCGCATCCAGGTCGAGCGCGCCATCCGGGGTGATCTCGGCCACGCGGAGGGTGGCGCCGGTACGCTGCGCGACCAGCTGCCACGGCACGATGTTGGCGTGGTGCTCCATGCGCGAGACCAGGATCACATCACCGGACTTCAATCGCGGCAGCGCCCACGAGTACGCCACCAGGTTGATGGCGAAGGTGGTGCCGCTGCACAGCACCAGATCACTGGGGCGCACGTTGAGGAAGCGCGCCAGTTTGTTGCGCGCACCTTCGTAGGCATCGGTGGCTTCGCTGCCCAGGGCATGCACCGCGCGGCTGACGTTGGCGTTGTAGCGGCGATAGAACTCATCCACCGCGCCGATCACCTGCACCGGTTTCTGGCCGGTGTTGGCGTTGTCGAAATAGACCAGCGGCTTGCCATGCACTTCACGCATCAGCAGCGGGAAGTCGAGACGCACGCGATCCCAGTCGGGGGCGCTGGCGCGTTCTTCGATCGGGCGCGGGGTGGAGAGATTCATGCCACACCCGCCTCGGTCAGGGCCTTGTCCAGGCGGCGTGCCAGCTGCTCGCGCAGCGCGTCCGGCAGTACCTTCAGCGGCTCATGGCAGAACGCGGCACTCAGCAGTGCCTGCGCCTGTGCCTGCGGCAGGCCACGCGAGCGCAGGTAGAACAGCGCGTTCGCGTCGAGCTGGCCGACGGTCGCACCGTGTGCAGCTTTCACTTCGTCGGCATCGATCACCAGCACCGGCTGGGTGTCGATCTCGGCGTCGGCCGACAGCAGCAGGTTCTTGTTGGACAGGTTCGCGTCGGTGCCGTCGGCGCCT
Source organism: Stenotrophomonas sp. GD04145 (assembly GCF_029835135.1). NCBI lineage: Bacteria > Pseudomonadati > Pseudomonadota > Gammaproteobacteria > Lysobacterales > Lysobacteraceae > Stenotrophomonas > Stenotrophomonas sp. GD04145. The sequence continues at coordinate 49,484 of NZ_JAODZG010000020.1, forward strand.
TCGCGGATCTGGATGCCACCATGGAACACCACGCGGCTGCGGTTGGCGGCCACGCCGCGCCACAGCAGCTCGCTACGGGTATCGCGGGCGATGTGGTCGATGCCCAGGCGGGTATCGACGTGGCGGCGGCCATTGCCGAGCAGCACGCCATTGGCGGTCAGCTGCGCGTTGTCGCCTTCCAGCCGTACGTTCAGTTCATGGCGGCTGAGCGCGGCGCCCAGTTCCAGGTCTACGCGGTGATACTGCGCGTCACGGGCCAGCACCGCGTCGGTGCGCAGGATGCTGGTCTGGCGTGCACTGCCGGCCTGCACGCGCGCATGCTTGAGCACGGCATCGCGCGCAACGTGGACGTGCAGCACGGTGTTGTCCAGGTGGGCGGAGTCACCGACGCTGAAGCGGTGTTCGACCACGCCCAGGCTGGCGCCGGCACGCAGTTCGATCAGGTGGCGGTGGTGCCAGGCCAGATCGGTGTCACCGGCGACGCTGGCGAACACCAGGTGCAGCGGTGCCTCGACCTGCACGCCGTCGTCCACGCGCAGCACCGCGCCTTCATCGGCCAGGGCGGCATTCAGGCGGGCGAACACTTCGTCGCTGCGCTCGTAGCGGCGGCCGAGGAAACGCGCGGCATCCTCACCGGCGGCCAGCGCCGAGGACAGCGGTTCCAGCTGCACGCCGGCCGGCAGGCCGTGGGTGTCGCTCAGTGCGTCGCTGAGGCGGCCGTTGACGAACACCAGGCGCGGCGCGGGGATGTCTTCCAGCACGGCCACATCCAGCACCGGCGGCGACAGCGGCGCGGCGGCGAAGGCACGGCGCTCCAGCTGGCGCAGCGAGGTGTACTTCCAGGCTTCGTTGCGGGCGGCCGGCAGGCCATCACGCAGGGCCGCATCCAGCACTTCGCGGCGCGCATCGCTGCCGCAGAAGGCCTGGGCCATGGAATCAAGCAGGGCGCTCATCAGACCGCCGCCTCGGGCACGACCCGGTCCTTCAGGAAGTCATAACCGTGCGCTTCCAGTTCCAGCGCCAGTTCCGGGCCACCGCTCTTGACGATGCGGCCGTCGGCCAGCACATGCACCACGTCCGGCTTGATGTAGTCCAGCAGGCGCTGGTAGTGGGTGATGACCAGGAACGAACGGTCGGCGGCGCGCAGCGCATTGACGCCGTCGGCCACGCTCTTCAGCGCATCGATGTCCAGGCCCGAATCGGTTTCGTCGAGGATCGCCAGCTTCGGTTCCAGCACGGCCAGCTGGAAGATCTCGTTGCGCTTCTTCTCGCCACCGGAGAAGCCTTCGTTGACGCCACGGTGCAGCAGTTCGTCCTTCAGGTGCAGCACGGCCAGCTTCTGCCGTACCAGCTTGAGGAACTGCATGGAATCGAGTTCGTCCTCGCCGCGTGCCTTGCGCTGCGCGTTCAGTGCCGCGCGCAGGAAGTAGGTATTGTTCACGCCGGGGATTTCCACCGGGTACTGGAACGCCAGGAACAGGCCGGCAGCGGCGCGCGCTTCCGGGTCCTGGTCGAGCAGATCGACCCCGTCGAACCGGACGCTGCCCTCGGTCACTTCATAGCCGTCGCGGCCCGCCAGGACGTTGCCCAGGGTGGACTTGCCGGCGCCGTTCGGGCCCATGATGGCGTGCACCTGGCCGGGCTGGACGTCCAGCGAGAGGCCCTTGAGGATTTCCTTGTCGCCGATGCGGGCGTGGAGGTTTTCGATCTTCAGCATGGTGGGGATTTCCGTGAGGCGGACCGCAGCCCGCCGATAAAAAGAATGCGTTGCGAGGGCAGGGCTCAGCCCACCGAACCTTCCAGCGAGACTTCCAGCAGCTTCTTGGCTTCCACTGCGAATTCCATCGGCAGCTCGCGGAACACCTGCTTGCAGAAGCCGTCGACGATCATCGACACCGCGTCTTCCTGGCTGATGCCACGGGCGCGGCAGTAGAACAGCTGGTCATCGGAAATCTTGGAGGTGGTGGCCTCGTGCTCGACGGTGGCGCCCGGGTTCTTCACCTCGATGTAGGGGAAGGTGTGGGCGCCGCACTGCTTGCCGATCAGCAGCGAATCGCACTGGGTGTAGTTGCGTGCGCCCTCGGCATTGCGGTCGACCTTGACCAGACCGCGGTAGGTGTTCTGGCCGCGACCGGCGCTGATGCCCTTGCTGACGATCTTGCTCTTGGTGCGCTTGCCGACGTGGATCATCTTGGTGCCGGTGTCGGCCTGCTGGCGATGGTGGGTCAGCGCGACGGAGTGGAATTCGCCGACCGAGTCATCGCCCAGCAGCACGCAGGACGGATACTTCCAGGTGATCGCCGAGCCGGTCTCGACCTGGGTCCAGGTGACCTTGCTGCGTGCACCGCGGCACTCGGCGCGCTTGGTGACGAAGTTGTAGATGCCACCGACGCCGTTCTCGTCGCCCGGATACCAGTTCTGCACCGTGGAGTACTTGATCTCCGCATCTTCCAGCGCCACCAGCTCGACCACTGCGGCGTGCAGCTGGTTCTCGTCGCGCATCGGCGCGGTGCAGCCTTCCAGGTAGGACACGTAGGCCTTGTCCTCGCACACGATCAGGGTGCGCTCGAACTGGCCGGTGTGGCCGGCGTTGATGCGGAAGTAGGTGCTCAGCTCCATCGGGCAGCGCACGCCCCTGGGAATGAACACGAAGCTGCCATCGGAGAACACCGCCGAGTTGAGCGCGGCGAAGTAGTTGTCACCGACCGGCACCACGGTGCCCAGGTACTGGCGCACCAGTTCCGGATGTTCCTTGATGGCTTCGGACATCGAACAGAAGATGATGCCCTTCTCGGCCAGTTCCTTGCGGAACGTGGTGCCGACCGAGACCGAGTCGAACACCGCGTCCACCGCCACGCCGGCCAGCTTGGCGCGCTCGTGCAGCGGCACGCCCAGCTTGTCGTAGGTATCGAGCAGTTCCTTGGGCACGTCATCCAGCGAGGCGTACTTCGGGCCCTTCGGTGCCGAGTAATAGCTGAGCGCCTGCAGGTCGATCGGGGCGATCTGCAGCTTGGCCCAGTTCGGCATCGGCATCGTCAGGAAGTGGCGGTAGGCGTCCAGGCGCCACTGCGTCATCCATTCCGGCTCGTCCTTCTTTGCGGACAGCGCACGGATGGTGTCCTCGTCCAGGCCCGGGGGCAGCGAGTCCGATTCGATGTCCGTGATGAAGCCGGCCGAGTACTTGCGGCCAAGCTGCTCATGGATCTCGCGGTTGGGGGTGTCGTCGTGGGCGACGGTTTCGATGGTTTCGGTGGCCATGGGGGCTGCCTACGGATCAGGAGACGACGTCGACAGCGATGGTGCGGCGCTGTTCGTCATCGACAAGGGGAAGAGGGGGCAGGATCTGCGCCAGGCTGACATCGCGCAGGGCCTCGGAGACCACGTCGTTGATCAGCCGCCAGCTGCTGCGCGCGCCGCACTTGGGCGCCATGCCGCACTGGTGGTGGTCGTGGCTGCACTCGGTCAGGGCCAGCGGCCCTTCCATTGCTTCCACCACTTCGAACAGCGAGACCTCCACGGCGGGGCGGGTCAGCCGATAGCCGCCGCGGACGCCGCGCAGGCCCTCGACCAGGCCGGCCTGTGCCAGCGGCTTGAGGACCTTGCTGACGGTGGGCGGCTCCAGGCCGGTGAATTCGGCCAGCTCGGTGGCGCTGAGCACTTCGCCCGGACGGGCGGCGAGCACGGTCAGCACGACGGTGGCGTAATCGGTGAGTTTGGTGACGCGCAACATGGGGGATGCGAGCGGTTCTTAAAGTGGACTGAAATTGTACGCTTTTCTTCGCCGGCATCCAACCCGGGCATTCAGCCGGCGCTGGGAGACCCTGGCCGGGGCCGTTCACCCGCAGTCACGATCGGGGCGACATGCTGGAGCATCGGGACGATTTTCGCAATTGCCCGGAATGGGCGAGAATCCGGGTTCCTTTCGCTGCAAACAGCCCGTGCCGATGCCGAAGAAGATCCAAGCCCGCAAGTCCGCCATCCATGGCAACGGTGTGTTCGCCGTGGCCCCGATCAAGCAGGGCGAGCGCGTGATCCAGTACAAGGGCCTGCTGCGCAGCCATGGCGACGTCGATGCCGATGACAGCGGTGACGTCGAAAGCGGCCACACCTTCCTGTTCACCCTCAACGACGACTGGGTGATCGATGCCAATTACAAGGGCAACGATGCGCGCTGGATCAACCACAGCTGCGACCCCAACTGCGAGGCGGTGATCGAGGAAGATGCGGACGGCGACAGCCGTGGTGACAAGGTGTTCATCGAAGCGCTGCGCGATATCGCCGCCGGTGAGGAGCTGACCTACAACTACGGCATCGTTCTGGCCGAGCGCCATACGGCCAAGCTGAAGAAGATCTGGGAGTGCCGCTGCGGTTCCCCCAAGTGCACCGGCACCATGCTGCAGCCCAAGCGCTGACCGGCACCGGGTACGGCCGGCCGATCGCCGGCCGCATCGCGGACATGCACCTGCCATCGACACGCGGGTCACTCCGCTTCAATGCACGTTGCCGCACGCTGGGTGCTCATCCTCACCAACGGGAGTGCACTCATGGCCCAGCGCCTCAAAGGCAGACAGATCGCCATCCTGGCCACCCACGGCTTCGAGCAGTCCGAACTGATTGAACCCAAGCGCCTGCTTGAAGCGGAAGGCGCCCGGGTCAGCGTGATATCGCCGGCGAAGGAAGCCACCATCAAAGGCTGGAAAGAGAAGGACTGGGGCGAGGCGGTGGCGGTGGACATCCCCCTGAGCGAAGCCGACGCGGCAGGGTTCGACGCGCTGGTGTTGCCTGGTGGCGTGATCAATCCGGACACGCTTCGCACGGATCAGGCCGCCGTGGACTTCATCCGCGACGTGGCGGCGGCCGGCAAGCCGGTCGCGGCGATCTGCCACGGCCCCTGGCTGTTGATCAACAGTGATCTGGCCAACGGTCGCGAGGTCACCTCGTGGCCGTCACTGCAGCAGGATCTGCTCAACGCCGGTGCGCGCTGGCAGGATGCCGAGGTGGTGGTGGACGGCAATCTGATCACCAGCCGCAAGCCCGACGACATTCCCGCCTTCAGCGAGGCCGTCGTCCGCGCGCTGGCTGCCTGACGATCTGCCGCAGTGTCACACCCGTGCCCGGCCGCTGGAGGCCGGGCATGGTGCTGCAGCTCGGCTCAGTTGCCGAGCAGGCCCGCAGGTACCAAGTTGCCGAGGTTCTGGTTGAAGGTGACGACCAGCTTGCCGTTCTTCACCTGTGCCGATTGCACCTGCAGCGCACCGAGCATGCCGGCCACGGCCGGATCAAGCTTGTAGATCGGTTCACGCTGCGCATAGTCGCTCAGCCAGGCATTGAGCAGCCCCCGGGTACGTGAATCGAGGCGGCCGCCCTGATTGGCCGGGGTGAAATCGTCCACGCTCGGCTGCTGCAGGTGGAAGCCCTGGGTCTGGGCGTCATAACGCAGGCCGCTGCTGAGCTTGACCGTACCGAGCTTGGCCGGACTGCCGCCGGCGGTGGCAAGCGCCACGTCCATGCCCAGGTTCAGGCGTTCGCCTGCCGGAAGGCTCAGTTGCGGATGGCTCATCGTCAGCGCGATCAGGCCGCCAAGTGCGTCCTGGGTACGCGGGAAACTGCCATCCAGGTACTGCTGCACGTCGCTGGCGCCAACCGAGAGTTCGCGGCCGGAAATCGAAGGTGCGGCCTGCGCGCCGATCGCAACGGCGATCAGGACGGTGGCGGCGGCGAGGCGGGTCATCAGGGGACGCAGGCGCATGGCGGTGACCGGAAAGGGCGGGGTGGCTACAGAGTAGCTTTGCAGGCTGAATCGAGCGTGCATGCCGTTGCAGCGGTTCAGTCCAAAGAGGGCCGCAGCTGCGCCGACTGGATCTGCCAGGCACTGCCGTCGGCGTTGGGCTGCACGCGATACCAGCCACCAAAGCGGAAGGTGCCGTCGGCGGTCACGGCGCGGACCTGCACCGGAACTTCCAGCAGCTGCGACGGATGCTTCCCGTCGACGGCGACCGGCGTCTGGCTGCGCAGGCGCAGGGCGCGCACGTTGTCCAGCTGGCGCAGCGCGGCGTCATCCGCCCGCCGCGGATCGGCGGGGGGGAAGGTCCAGGCAGCGTCGCTCGCGGCGCGGTCGCGATTGAGCAGGTCGGTCATGTAGCGGCTGAGCATGTCCCCGGGCGGCTCCGCGTCGTCGGCCACTGCAGCCAGCAACGGGAGGACGGTGGGTGGCCGCAGCGGTGCAGCCTCATCGTCCGCAGCCGTCGGTTGCCGGCGTGCATCATCCGGTCTGGTGGCGACCGGGGCGGTGATATCCACTGCGGGGGGCGGCCGGGAACAGCCCAGCGCCACCAGTGGCATCAGCAACAGCAGGGTCCTGCGCATGGTGCCTCCTCCCCGAGGCGACCTGGAGGACGGCAGTGTATCGACTACGGGGCCTTCAGCGGGAGGAGGGCAGCTGATCCAGCGCATCCAGCGCCGGCAGGACCTGGGCGGCGAGTGCGGCCAGTGCATGACCGTCGGTGTCGGCATGACGCTGCACGATGTCGCGCAGCAACTGGGTGGCGACCACCAGCGTGGCGCGCTCGTCGCCACTGAGCCCTGCGGTGCGCGGTGCCGCTTCGAGCAGTCGCATCAGGTCGCGACTGGCGCGATGTTCCAGTTCGATGGTGCAGCGCCCGGTGCACTGCAACCCGTCCTTTTCGATCGGAGTCACCGAGATCCGGTAGCGGGTGGAGGGGCTGGCCATGAGAGGTGCTCGCCGTTGCTGTGGGGGAATGTGCCCACCATAGGCAAGGCCGCCGCCGGCGGCGACGGCCGGCGCTGCACGCAGTGTTCCACCCGGTTGGACGAAGTGCGGGGGAAGCGTGGCCGCAGCCTTTGGTGGCGGGCCTGGGAGGCCGATTGCGCTGCTGGGGCAACGCTGTGTTGCGATGCCCGGCGCCGTGCCCGGAAGATGGTCGCTGCCTGCGCGGAACCGCCGGGGGCGCCAAAAAAAACGGGACGGCCTGGGCCGTCCCGTCATGCATCCGCCGAATGGCGCGCGCTTACAGCGCGGCGTCCTTCAGCTTCTTGAGCGGACGAACCTTCAGCTTGGTGGTGGCCGGCTTGGCGGCGAACCACTGCTCTTCCTTGGTGAACGGGTTGATGCCCTTGCGCTTCGGCTTGGCCGGCACATTGACGGTGGTGATCTTCAGCAGGCCCGGCAGGGTGAAGGAGCCAGCGCCCTTCTTGTGCACCGAAGAGGCGACAGCGCCTTCCAGCGAGGCCAGCACAGCGCGCACGTCCTTGGCGACAACGCCGGAGGCTTCAGCGATGTGTGCAACCAGGCCGGACTTGGTCAGCACTTCCTTGATCGGCTTCGGAGCGGCCGGCTTGGCGGCAGCCTTCGTCGCGACTTTCTTCACTGCCTTCTTCGGGGCAGCCTTCTTAGCGGTCTTTGCCATGGTTTCCTGTTCCGTGAACGGTTGGTTGTTTGGTCGGCGCCGAACCCCGTCGGCAAGCGCAATGTAGGGCAACTCTCGGGCGCCGCCAATAGCCCGGAGCGCGGAAAGTGCATGTTTTTTCATATCCAGGCCGATTCAGTACATGGCCGGCGGTAGGGGGCAGGGGCTTCCGGAGGGGCAGGAAAGCGCCGGCCCTTGCGCCGGGTGGGAGCTCGAAACCGCTGAAAACAAGGGAAAAACAGCATGGCGCGGAGGTGGCGCGATGGAACCGGAGCACGCGTGCCGGTCGCGCTGCAATGCGGCAGAGCGACGCAGGCATAACGTGCGCCATGCGAGGGTGACCGTTCATCACCGCCACACAGGAGCAGCAAATGGGAATCTCGCGACACGCCACCGCGCACTGGGAAGGCGATCTGAAGTCCGGCAAGGGACAGTTGAGCACGCCGCAGAGTGGCCTGCTGGACAAGACCCGCTATGGGTTCAACAGCCGTTTCGGCGAGGAGAAGGGCACCAACCCGGAAGAGCTGATCGCGGCCGCTCATGCCGGCTGCTTCACCATGGCGCTGTCGGCCAAGCTCGGCGAAGCCGGTTTCACTCCAACATCGCTGGATACCGAGGCGAAGGTGGATCTGTCGATGGAAGGCGGCCCACAGCTTTCGCAGATCCGGCTGAAAGTGAAGGCCGTGGTGCCGGGGATCGATGCGACGCAGTTCCGTGCCATCGCCGACGATGCCAAGCAGAACTGCCCGGTGTCCAAGGCACTGAGCGCGGTGCCCATCAGCCTGGAGGCCGAGCTGGGCTGAGGTCGGTAGCGCCGGGCCATGCCCGGCGTCCCAGGGCAACCACCCATCACCAATCAAGGGTGCCGGCGATCACCGTCTGCACCTGACCGCCGGACCAGACCTCGCCGGCCTCGTCCACGCGCAGGGTCAGGCGTGCGTCATGCCCGACCTCCCGGCCCTGGCTGACGTCGAATGCCTCGCGGCCCCGCGGCAGAGCGCCGCGCAGGTCCAGCCATGCCGCCAGCACGGCGTTGGCGGCGCCGGAGGCGGCATCCTCGAAGCGGCGCCCGTTGCCGACGAACGCGCGCACGGTCAGATCGAAGCCTTCGTTGCCGTCGGCGAATGCATAGGCGAACACGCCCATGCTGTCGGTGGATTCGGCCAGCGCGGCCACCGCGTCCCAGTCCGGGCGCAGCGCGCGCAGGGCCGATTCATCGGCAACCTGGACCACCCACCAGCTGCGCCCGCCCTGCATGCGTGCCGGCGGCAACCGACCCAGTGGCCAGCCCTTCAGGGCCGCCTGCAGGCGCGGATCGTCCGCCTGCGCGGTTTCGGCCAGCTGCGCGCGCGGGGTGCGGATGGCAATGCGCTGTTGCGCGCCTTCGCCGCTGACCCGCAGCGGCAGCGCGCCGGCAATCCCGTCCTGCACCAGCAGGCCATCCACCGCCTCCGCCAGGCCCGCCTGCAGCACGGCATGCGCGGTGCCTACGCTGGGGTGGCCGGCAAACGGGACTTCCTTCTGCGGACTGAACATGCGCAGGCGGTAGCTGGTTCCCTCCGTCTGCGGCGGGAACACGAAGGTCGTCTCGGGCAACCGCGTCCAGCGGGCGATGGCCTGCATGGTGTCGTCGTCGAGTCCGTCGGCATCCAGCACCACGGCCAGTGGATTGCCCGCACCGGCGCGCGGGGAGAACACATCCAGTTGCAGGAAACGGCGTGCGGACATCAGTGACAACTCCAGGAAACGATGGGACGGTGGCGCGGGGCCATGCTCCGCGAGCGCGCAGCGCGGCGAGTCGCCGGGCATGGCCCGGCGCTACCGGCAAGGCGGCATAGGGTATCGCGGGGGCTACCAGTGAATCTGCCCATCGATCACCGGCTGCACCTGGCCGCCGATCCACACGGTGCCCTGCGCATCGACCTGGACCTGGACCTCACCGTCGCGGCCCACTTCGCGGCCCTGGCTGGCCACGTAGCCGGCGTCCGTGCCCGGCAGCGCGCTGCGTTGCCGCAGCCAGGCGCCAATCAGCGCATTGGCACTGCCGGTCACCGGATCCTCAGGAACGTTCACCGCATCGCCGGGGCAGAAAGCGCGCACCACGAGCGCGTGAGCGGCAGCCTGTTCCGGTGCGAACACGGCCACGCCGGTGGCGCCGGTGGCATTGGTCCAGTCGCGCACGGCGGCCATGTCCGGCGCCAGGGAGCGCACGCTGGCGGCATCACGCAGGGGCAGCAGCCACCATCGTGGACCGTTGTCCCACAACTGGGCCACATGGCCCTCGGCGGCCTGGGCCAGCAGCGCTTCCGGCACCGCCCCGGGAGCGGTATCCAGGTGCCGTGCTGCGGGGCTGGCGAGCTGGATCGTCGGTGCGGCAGCCGGGCCGGACACGCGCACCGGCAACAGCCCGGCGGCGCACTGCTGAACCAGGGCACCGTCGCGCGGCACGGCCAGGCCGCTGGTCACCGCTGCCCAGGCGGCACCGACACTGGGGTGGCCGGCGAACGGCAGCTCGCTGCCCGGGGTGAAAATGCGTACGTGGTAGTCGGCACCGGCCGCGGTGGGGCGGACGAAGAACACTGTCTCGGACAGGTTCAGCCAGGCGGCCAGCGCCTGCATGCGGTCGCTGGAAAGCCCGTCCGCGTCAAATACGACACCCAGTGGGTTGCCCGTGCCGGGACGGGGAGCAAAGACATCGAGCTGCAGGTAACGATAGGCGGTCATGGCGGGGATATTGGGCTTAGAATCGAAGGTTCCGCCCCCAGGGGCGGCTTCCCCACAATACACATAGCCAATCCATGTCAGCTTCCCCCCTTGTCGATCGTTGGATCGTACTGAAGTTCGGCGGCACCTCGGTGTCGCGTCGCCATCGCTGGGACACGATCGGGAAGCTGGCGAAAAAACGCGCGGAAGAGACCGGCTCGCGCGTGCTGGTGGTGGTTTCGGCGCTGTCCGGGGTGACCAATGAGCTGACCGCGATCGCCGACGGTGCGGCGGACAGCCGTGATCGCGTCGCCGCGCTGGTCGAACGCCACGAGGCATTCCTGGTCGAGCTGGGCCTCGGCCGCGAAGTGCTGGCCGAGCGTCTGGCCGCCCTGCAGGGCCTGCTGGACGATCCGCGCGCGGCCACCCGGCCGCTGGACTGGCAGGCCGACGTGCTGGGCCAGGGTGAACTGCTGTCCTCGACCGTGGGCGCTGCATACCTGCGCGCGTCCGGGCTGGACATGGGCTGGATGGATGCCCGGCACTGGCTGGATGCACTGCCGCCGCAGCCGAACCAGAGCGACTGGTCGCAACGCCTGTCGGTGAACTGCCAGTGGCGCTCGGATGCGGACTGGGCGCAGCGCTTCCGTGCGCAGCCGACCCGCCTTCTGATCACCCAGGGCTTCATTTCGCGGCACGCGGACGGTGGCACTGCCATCCTCGGCCGTGGCGGTTCGGACACCTCGGCGGCCTACTTCGGTGCGCTGCTCGGCGCCAGTCGCGTGGAGATCTGGACGGACGTGCCGGGCATGTTCAGCGCCAATCCCAAGGATGTGCCGGACGCGCGCCTGTTGACCCGCCTGGATTACTACGAGGCGCAGGAAATCGCCACCACGGGTGCCAAGGTGCTGCATCCGCGCTCGATCAAGCCGTGCCGCGATGCCGGTGTACCGATGGCGATCCTCGACACCGAGCGCCCCGAGCTTCCAGGTACCAGCATCGACGGCAATGCCGCGCCGGTACCGGGCGTGAAGGCAATCAGTCGTCGCAACGGCATCGTGCTGGTGTCGATGGAAGGCATCGGCATGTGGCAGCAGGTCGGCTTCCTGGCCGATGTGTTCGCCCTGTTCAAGAAGCACGGCCTGTCGGTGGACCTGATCGGTTCGGCCGAAACCAATGTCACCGTGTCGCTGGATCCGTCGGAGAACCTGGTCAACACCGATGTGCTGGCCGCGCTGTCGGCCGACCTGTCGCAGGTGTGCAAGGTCAAGGTGATCGTGCCCTGTGCGGCGATCACCCTGGTCGGGCTGGGCATGCGCTCGCTGCTGCACAAGCTGTCGGATGTGTGGGCCACGTTCGGCCGTGAGCGCGTGCACATGATCTCGCAGTCGTCCAACGACCTGAACCTGACCTTCGTCATCGATGAGGCCGATGCCGATGGCCTGCTGCCGATCCTGCATGCGGAACTGATCGACAGCGGCGCCATGCCGGTGGAGGAAACCGAGGTGTTCGGCCCGCGCTGGCGCGAGATCGCCGGCACGGTTCGCCCGCGCGGCACGCCCTGGTGGCGCGGCCAGCGGGCGCACCTGCTGCAGCTGGCCGACGCGGGCACCCCGCGCTACGTCTATCACCTGCCGACCGTGCGGGCGCGTGCCCGCGCGCTGGCTGCGATCAAGCCGATCGACCAGCGTTACTACGCGATCAAGGCCAACAGCCACCCGGCCATCCTGCAGTTGCTGGAGTCGGAGGGTTTCGGCCTGGAGTGCGTTTCGCATGGCGAGCTGAAGCATGTGTTCCAGCACCTGCCGGAACTTTCGCCCAGGCGTGTGCTGTTCACCCCCAGCTTCTGCCCGCGCAGTGAGTACGAGGCCGCGTTCGCACTGGGCGTGACCGTCACCGTCGACAACGTCGAAGCCCTGCAGCGCTGGCCGGACCTGTTCCGCAACCGCGAGCTGTGGTTGCGCGTGGACCTGGGGCGCGGCGAAGGCCACCACGCCAAGGTCCGCACCGGCGGCAAGGAGTCCAAGTTCGGCCTGCCGATCGCCCGCGTCGATGAGTTCGTCCGTGCCGCCACCGAACTGGGCAGCCGGGTGGTCGGCCTGCACGCCCACCTGGGCAGCGGCGTGGAAACCCCGCAGCATTGGCGCCTGATGTGCGATGAGCTGGCAGGCTTCGCCCGCCGCATCGGCAGCGTGCAGACGATCGACATCGGCGGTGGCCTGCCGATTCCGTACAGCGACGAGGACGAGCCCTTCGATCTGGACGCGTGGGCTGCCGGCCTGGCCGAGGTCAAGGCACTGCACCCCGCATTCCGCCTGGCCATCGAGCCGGGGCGCTACCTGGTGGCCGAGTCCGGCGTGCTGCTGACCCATGCCACCCAGGTGGTGGAGAAGGACGGCGTGCGCCGCGTCGGCCTGGATGCCGGCATGAACACGCTGATGCGTCCGGCCCTGTACGACGCCTGGCACGACATCGAGAACCTCAGCCGCCAGGGCGGGTACGCCGAGGCGGCATTCGATGTCGTCGGCCCGATCTGCGAGTCCAGCGATGTGTTCGGCAAGCGGCGCAAGCTGCCGGTGTCCACCGCGCCGGACGACGTGATGCTGATTGCTGACGCTGGCGCCTATGGCTACGTGATGTCCAACACCTACAACCAGCGGGCGCTGCCGCGCGAGGATGTGATCGAGTGATCGCCCTGCGCGCGCTGCACCCGCCCACCGACACGCCCCGCGCCACCGCGCGGGGCCGTGCCTGACCGGATACACCATGACTGCTTTCGACAAACACCAGGTCTCCCGTTTCCGTTTCGTCCGCTGCGAATTTGCTGTGGACAGCGGCGTGGCACGGCTGGTCTATGCCTTCGATGATGGCCCCGAGATGGTGGAAACCGTCACCATTCCCGGCGCTCCGTTCGTCCTTGAGCCGGCGCGCACCGCCGCCGTGCAGCGAGCGCTGCAGCTGCTGCACCTGATCGCCGGCGTCAGCTACTACAAGGCCGGCGTGCCGGAGATCGTCAGCATCGACAGTTACGCCATCGATGCCGATACCGCTGCGCTGGTGGAAGCGATCTACCTCAACGGCCTGGGCGAGTTCGCCTACCGCAACGGCCTCAACCTGCGCGGCCGCTTCCGCCTGCCGGTGCAGGGCGAGCCGGTGCAGGCACCGGAGGTGGGCCTGCAGCCGCATGCGCTGGTCGCCATCGGTGGTGGCAAGGATTCGCTGGTCAGCATCGAAGCGCTGCGACGGGCGGGCGTGGACGAGACGGTCACCTGGATCGGCGGTTCGCAGTTGATCCGTGCCTGCGCCGAACGCACCGGCCTGCCGACGCTGAACCTGGGCCGCGCGCTGGCGCCGGAGCTGTTCGAGCTCAACCGCCAAGGGGCGTGGAACGGCCATATCCCGGTGACCGCGGTGAACTCGGCGATCATGGTGCTGGCAGCCCTGCTGCAGGGCGTGGACCAGGTGGTGTTCTCCAACGAACGCTCGGCCAGCTACGGCAGCCAGATTCCGGGCACCGGCGAGGTGAACCACCAGTGGTCCAAGGGCTGGGCGTTCGAGCAGGCCTTCGGCAGCCATGTGCAGGCGCACGTGGCCGCAGACCTGCAGTACTACTCGCTGCTGCGACCGATGTCGGAACTGGCGGTGGCCCGCCAGTTCGCCAAGAGCGACTTCTACGACGCGCATTTCTCCAGCTGCAACCGCAACTTCCATATCCTCGGCGAGCGCCCCGTGAACCGTTGGTGCGGCGTCTGCCCGAAGTGCCATTTCGTGTTTCTGGCGCTGGCCCCGTTCATGCCCAAGACCCGCCTCGTGCGCATCTTCGGTCGCAATCTGCTGGACGATGTCGAGCAGGCCGGTGGCTTCGACGCGCTGCTGGAGTTCCAGGATCACAAGCCGTTCGAGTGCGTGGGCGAAGGTCGTGAATCGCGTGCAGCGATGGCGACCCTGGCGCAGCGACCGGAGTGGAAGGAAGATGCGCTGGTGAAGCGCTTCTGCAACGAGATCCAGCCGCAGCTCGACGCGGCCGAACTGGAGCTGGCGCCGATGCTGCAGCTGCAGGGCGAGCACCGCATTCCGGCTGCGCTGTGGGAACGGGTGCGTGAAGATTTCTCAGCTTGAAGGAAAGCGCGTCGCGCTGTGGGGCTGGGGGCGTGAGGGCCGTGCCGCATTCGCGGTGCTGCGTGCACGCCTGCCGACGTTGCCGCTGAGCCTGTTCTGTCCGGCCGCCGAAGCCGATGCGGCGCGCGCGGAAACGCAGGGGTCACTGGAGGTGCGTGGCGAGCCTTCGGCCGAGGCGCTGGCCGCGTTCGACGTGGTGATCAAGTCACCCGGCATCAGTCCCTACCAGCCGATCGCGGTGGCCGCGGCGGCACGGGGCACGCGTTTCATCGGGGGCACCGCGCTCTGGTTCGCCGAGCATGCCGCTGACGACGGCATCGTCCATGACACCGTTTGCGTGACCGGTACCAAGGGCAAAAGCACCACCACCGCGCTGGTCGCGCACCTGCTGCGTGCGGCCGGCCATCGCACCGGCCTGGTCGGCAACATCGGCCTGCCGCTGCTGGAAGTGCTGGACCCGCAGCCGGCGCCTGAGTATTGGGCGGTGGAACTGTCCAGCTACCAGACCGGCGAAGTGGCGCGCAGTGGCGCGCGACCGCAGGTGGCGGTGGTGCTGAACCTGTTCCCCGAACATCTGGACTGGCATGGCAGCGAACAGCGCTATATCGAGGACAAGCTGCAGCTGGTCACCGATGCCGCGCCGTGCATCGCCGTGCTCAATGCCGCCGATCCGCATCTGGCGGAACTGGCGCTGCCGCACAGCCAGGTGGTCTGGTTCAACCAGCCGCAGGGTTGGCACATGCGTGGCGACATCGTGCATCGTGGCGAACAGGCGGTGTTCGATACACGCAATACGCCGCTGCCGGGCCGCCACAACCGCGGCAACCTGTGTGCGGTGCTGGCCGCGCTGGAAGCGCTGGGCCTGGACGCGGCGGCGCTGGCGCCGGCCGTGCAGGATTTCCGTCCGCTGCCCAACCGGCTGCAGTGCATCGGCGTGGCCGATGGGCTGACCTACATCAACGATTCGATCAGCACCACGCCCCACGCCAGTCTGGCGGCACTGGAGTGCTTCAGCGGCCAGCGCATCGCGCTGCTGGTGGGCGGGCATGACCGCGGCCTGGACTGGACCGATTTCATGCAGCACATGGCGCACGATGTGCCGCCGGTGGAGATCGTGACCATGGGCAGCAACGGCCCGCGCATCCACGCGATGCTGCAGCCGCTGGCCGATACAGGTCGATTCGGGCTGCATGCGGCCGTCGACCTGCCGGACGCCATGGCGCTGGCACGCGCTGCGCTGGGCGAGCAGGGCGGGGTGGTGCTGTTGTCGCCGGGCGCACCAAGTTTTGGGGCCTACCGCGATTACGTTGCGCGCGGACGTCACTTCGCCGAGCTGGCCGGATTCGATCCGGACAGCATCAGCGCGATTCCGGGCCTGGGCATCGCCTGAGGGGGGCGGATCCCTTTCCGCAGGAAAGGGCTCTGACCCCGGCGGGATCCCGGCCGGCAACCCACCGGCAAATTCATCCACGCAGGCGTGGATCTACGCTTCCTCGATGAACGCGTAGTCGCCGTCAATCAACTGCTGCAGATACGCATCGAAGCCGGGCGCGATGACCGCATAGCTGTCCGGATCATGCAGGTAGCGCACCACCTGGCCGACGGAGCCACCCGGTGCCGGGTCGAAATCCAGGTACAGCATCGAGGTGCCGCCGTTGTTCATGCAGTGCGAGAAGCACAGGCGGCGGCTCATCGGTACGTCGGCATCGATGCCGTCGCCGAGAATCTCCGGTTCGTCGTCCAGCCATTCTTCGTAGATCGAGCGGATGCTGTCATCCCACTGCCGCTGATCCTCGAAGATCTGTGCGATCGAGCGCAGGTAGTAGGGGTATCCGCCGCCTTCCACGTCCGAGCCGAGCATCAGCACGCAGACCTCGCCCTCGGGATACCGGCGGAAATGCGTGCCATCCACGCGCGACAGCAGCGCAACCAGACTGTCAGGTACCTGCGGCCACTGCGCACGCAGGCGTTGCAGGTCTCCGGCGCTGGCGCCCTGGACATGCGCCCATTGCGCAGCATCGTCGGCGGGCAGGCGCGGCATCAGGCCGGACAGGAATTGATCGACAAGGTTCATTCGCAAACAGGGGCTGGGCGGAATCAGGGCGTATCCAACCACACCTGCGTCACGCCGCCAATGCAGAATGCGGACGGGAGGGGGACATCAGGCGACCCCTCTGTTTCCTTTTCTCTGGAGCAGGCGCATGAATGCATGGCGTTGGGGTGTGGCGATGGTCCTGGGTCTGGCGGCGCTGCCGGCGTGGGCGGCGATGAAGACCCAGCCGGTGGAGTGGACGCACCAGGGCACGACCTTCAGCGGGGTGCTGGTCTATGACGACGGGGACAGTGACAAGCGCCCCGGACTGGTGATGGTGCCGAACTGGAAGGGTGTGAACGAATCGGCGGTCGAGAAGGCCAAGCAGCTGGCCGGCGATGATTACGTGGTGCTGGTGGCCGATGTCTATGGCAAGGGTGTGCGGCCGAAGACCGATGCCGAGGCAGGGCCGGTCGCCACCGCGTTGCGCAACGACCGGCCGCTGCTGCGTGCGCGTGCGCTGGAGGCGGTGAATGTGCTCAAGGCACAGGCCGGCAAGGTGCCGCTGGATGCCAGCCGCATCGGTGCGGTCGGCTTCTGCTTCGGCGGTACCACCGTTCTGGAGCTGGCCCGCGCGGGCGCGCCGCTGGCCGGCGTGGTCAGCCTGCATGGTGGGCTGGGCTCGCCGCTGCCGGCGCAGGCCGGTGGAGCGCATCCCACGGTGCTGGTACTCAATGGTGCCGATGACAGGAGCGTGACCGCGGCCGACATCGCCAGCTTCCAGAACGAGATGAATGCCGCCAAGGTCGACTGGGAATTCACCAACTACAGCGGCGCCGTGCATTGCTTTGCCGAGCGTGATGCCAACAATCCGCCGGGGTGCCAGTACAACGAACGGGCGGCGAAGCGCGCGTGGAAGGCATTGGATG
>NZ_JAODZG010000021.1:0-65009 GCF_029835135.1 Stenotrophomonas sp. GD04145
GTTTTCCAAATGCACCGGAGCGACCATGTCCCGCCAGATCATCAACACCGAAAAGGCGCCTGCCGCCATCGGCCCTTACTCGCAGGCCGTGCGCGCCGGCAACACCGTGTACTTCTCCGGCCAGATCCCGCTTGATCCGGCGACCGGCGACATCGTCGGTGCCGGTGATGTCGAAGCCCAGGCCCGCCGCGCGTTCGACAACCTCAAAGCCGTGGCCGAAGCTGCCGGCGGTTCGCTGGACCAGGTCGTGCGCCTTGGCCTGTACCTGACCGACCTGGGCGAGTTCGCCAAGGTCAACGCTGTCATGCAGGACTACTTCCAGGCTCCGTTCCCGGCCCGTTCCACCATCGAAGTCTCCGGCCTGCCGAAGGGCGCCAACTTCGAGGTCGACGCGGTGATGGTCATCGACTGACGCCCCCGTGGCACGCAAGGCGGCGGTCACTCCGGTCCTGTCACCGTCCGGCGAAGCATCCCTGGCGATGCTCGCCGGCGTGGGTCCGGCCGTGGCCGCCAAGCTGCAGGCGCGTGGCCTGGCCACCCTGCAGGATCTCTGGCTTCACCTGCCGCTGCGCTACGAGGACCGGACCCGGCTGACCCGCATCGAAGACCTGCGATCCGGCGTGCCGGCACAGGTGGAAGTGCGCGTCGTCGCGGTCGAGCGCGGCATGCGCTACCGGCCGATGCTGAAGGTGGCGGTCGAGGACGAGGGGCAGGGCACCCTGGTGCTGCGCTTCTTCCATTTCCGCCAGCAGCAGGTCGGCCAGTTCGCGGTCGGCAACCGCCTGCGCTGTTTCGGTACGCCCAAGCCGGGCCACCTTGGCCTGGAAATCGTTCATCCCAGCTACCAGGTGCTGGGGCGCAACGATGATCCTGAACTTGGCGACCGCCTCGATCCGGTGTATCCCACGGTGGAAGGTGTGGGCCCGATGACGATGCGCAGGCTGATCGGCCAGGCGCTGGATCGCCTGCCTGAAGAAGCCGCGCTGGAACTGCTGCCCGTCGGCTGGCTCGATGGCCTCGGCCTGCCGTCGCTGCGCAGTGCGCTGCTGACGGTGCACCGGCCGCCACCGGATGCCGACCTGGCCGCGCTGGCCGCCGGCACCCATCCGGCGCAGCGCCGGCTGGCGATGGAAGAACTGCTGGCACACCACCTCAGCCTGCGTCGCCAGCGCATCGCGCTGCAGGCGCATCATGCGCCGCCGCTGGCCGGCCCCGGTGCGCTGGCCAAGGCGCTGCTGAAGCAGCTGCCGTTCGCCCTCACCGGCGCGCAGGCGCGCGTATTCAAGCAGATCCGCGAAGACCTCGCGCGACCTCGTCCCATGCTGCGGCTGGTGCAGGGCGACGTGGGTTCCGGCAAGACCGTGGTGGCCGCGCTGGCGGCCATGCTGGCGGTAGAGCAGGGCAAGCAGGTCGCGCTGGCTGCGCCCACCGAACTGCTGGCCGAACAGCATCTCAACAATCTGCGCGGTTGGCTGGAGCCGCTGGGCGTACGTATTGCCTGGCTGGCCGGCAAGGTCACCGGCAAGGCGCGCGCGAAGGTGATGGAACAGGTCGCCAATGGCGAAGCGCAGGTGGTGGTCGGTACCCACGCGCTGATGCAGGAGGCGGTGGTGTTCCAGGACCTCGCCCTGGCTATCGTCGACGAACAGCACCGCTTCGGCGTGCACCAGCGCCTGGCGCTGCGCGACAAGGGCGCCGGTGGCAACAGCGTGCCACACCAGCTGGTGATGACCGCCACGCCGATTCCGCGCACGCTGGCGATGTCCGAGTACGCGGACCTGGACGTATCGGCCATCGACGAACTGCCGCCGGGCCGTACGCCGGTGCAGACCGTGGCCCTGAACAACGACCGCCGGCCGGAGCTGATCGAACGTATCGCCCTGGCCTGCGCGGAAGGACGGCAGGTGTACTGGGTGTGCACGCTGATCGAGGAAAGCGAAGAGCTGGACGCCACGCCCGCACAGGCCACCTTCGAATCGCTGCAGGCGCTGTTGCCGGGCGTGCGCGTGGGGCTGGTGCACGGGCGGATGAAGGCCGCCGAGAAACAGGCGACCATGGTCGCGTTCAAGGCCGGTGACATCGACCTGCTGGTGGCGACCACGGTGATCGAAGTGGGTGTGGACGTGCCCAATGCCTCGCTGATGGTGATCGAGAACGCCGAGCGTCTGGGCCTGGCCCAGCTGCACCAGCTGCGCGGTCGCGTCGGCCGCGGTTCGGCGGTGTCGCGCTGCGTGCTGCTGTACCAGGCGCCGCTTTCGCAGATGGCGCGCGAGCGTCTGCAGACCATGCGCGAAACCAACGATGGCTTCGTCATCGCCGAGAAGGACCTGGAACTGCGCGGGCCGGGCGAACTGCTTGGCACGCGGCAGACAGGCCTGGCCGGCTTCCGCATTGCCGATCTGGCACGCGACGCCGGCCTGCTGCCCGGCGTGCATGACCTGGCCGAGCGCCTGCTGGCCCAGCAGCCCGCACTGGCCGACCGCGTGGTCAACCGCTGGATCGGCACGGCCGTGCGCTACGCCTCGGCGTAAGCGGCCTCTGTGCGCTGCGCGCGGGAGTCGAGCATGGCTCGACTCTACAGACAGCGCTTTCGATCATTTCCATGTTCATCCACGCATTGCGTGGATGTGTCGACCAAGGTCGACACCTGGCAGAGCAAAATGCCGTTCCGACAGACCGCTGAAAACTGTCGAAGGCGGGGTGGGTCCGGTTGCGGGGGCGTGAGCGCCATGGATGGCGCGACCGAGCCTCCAGGGATGGATTCACGGCGTCCCCCGCAACCGGACCCACCCCGCCAACTCACGGAATGCCGGCTTTGATGTTGACGTGGCCGTTGCCGTTGCCGTTGATCCGGCGGGTGCAGGGCGCAGCCCTGCCGAGCTCACCCGGTCTTGCAACGGTCATCATCCCGGTCCACACTTCGTTGCCGATCTGAAGACGGCAACGATGACCCACAAGATCCCCCTGTTGATCGACACCGATCCCGGTGTGGACGACGCCCTGGCCCTGCTGATGGCCTTTGCCGATGAACGGCATGACGTGGTCGCCCTGACCATCGCCGCCGGCAATGTCGGCCTGCAGTACACCGTCCGTAACGCCCTCAAGCTCTGCGACATCGTCGGCCGTCCCGACGTGCCGGTGTTTGCCGGCAGCCCCGATCCGCTGCTGCATCCCTCCGTCGATGCCGCGCATGTGCACGGCCGTGATGGCTACGGCGATGTCGATCTGCCACCGCCGGGCCGACAGGCCGAAGCCGAGCATGCCGCGCTGGCGATCCTGCGCCTGTCGCACAAACATGCCGGCGAACTGATGCTGGTGATGCTCGGCCCGCTGACCAACCTGGCGCTGGCGCTGAAGCTGGACCCGACCCTGCCTCAGCGCATCAAGCGCATCGTGGTGATGGGCGGCGCGGTCACCTGCCACGGCAACATCACGCCGGCGGCGGAGTTCAACATCGCCTTCGATCCGGAAGCGGCGCACGTGGTGTTCACCGCATTCAAGCACCTGCTGGTGTCGGACTGGGAAGCCACCGTCGCCCACGGCCTGCCGCTGCAGGAGGCCGAGACGTGGCTGCAGGCCGATTCGGAGCGCGCCCGCTTCTATGAGCTGATCTCGCGCAAGACCCGTGGCTTGTCCGAAGACAGCAAGGGCGGACGCTGGTACACCGCCGATGCCCTGGCCATGGCCTGGGCGCTGAACCCGGAAGGGCAGCTGCGGGTGGAATCGCGGCCGCTGAACGTGGAACTGAACGGCACGTTCAGTCGCGGCGCGACCCTCGTCGACTGGAACCGCCAGACCGGCCAGCCGGACAACTGCGACCTGCTGATGGCCTACGACCAGGCCCGCTTCGAAAGCCTTGTGCGGCAGGCACTTGGCGCGGACTGAGCGCGGATCCACGCCACCGGTTGCTCCAAGGGGCGGCCGGTGCTTATAATGCCGCTCTTGACCACCAGCCCATTTACGGTGTGAGCCCATGAAGGCCGATATCCATCCGAACTACCGCGACGTCGTCTTCCATGACGTCACCTCCGATTTCAAGATCCTGACCCGCTCCACCATGGCGACGAAGGAAACCATCCAGTGGGAAGACGGCAACGAATACCCGCTGGTCAAGGTTGAAAT
Source organism: Stenotrophomonas sp. GD04145 (assembly GCF_029835135.1). Taxonomy (NCBI): domain Bacteria; kingdom Pseudomonadati; phylum Pseudomonadota; class Gammaproteobacteria; order Lysobacterales; family Lysobacteraceae; genus Stenotrophomonas; species Stenotrophomonas sp. GD04145. The sequence goes on from NZ_JAODZG010000021.1 coordinate 4,123, forward strand.
TTCCTCGGCTTCGCATCCGTTCTACACGGGCAAGCACAAGGTCATCGACACCTCGGGCCGCATCGACAAGTTCCAGAAGCGCTACGCGCGCTGATCTGTCGATCCCGCTCCGAACCGACGGCCGCGCTCTGCGCGGCCGTTTGTTTTTCCCCGGCGCCTGCCCAACAGGCGTTTGGATGGACAGAACACTGCGTTCGCGTGACAACGCTTTTGCCGATCCGGGCCGCTTGCTGGCCGGGTTCCGGCCGCCTGCCGTCTACGACTTCCGTCTAGCACCGGGCAAATGCTGCTGTGCGATAATGGCGTGATCCACGACACAGGTCGTGGACGTCATTCACGTGCCTGACCAATGCGCTTGGGCAGGCGCCTTCCCATGAAGGAGCGCACACAGTGTCCGATCTTGATCAGGTCACGCTCAACGCCGGCGACACGTCGGTCGTTCTGCCCGTCATCAAACCCACCCTTGGCAACGACTGCGTCGACATCGCGAAGCTGACCAAGGAAACGGGGTACTTCACCTACGATTCCGGCTTCACCGCGACGGCCAGCTGCAAGTCCGCCATCACCTACATCGACGGCGACAAGGGCGTGCTGCTGTACCGCGGCTACCCGATCGAACAGCTGTCGGAAAAGTCGAGCTACGTCGAAGTGGCCTACCTGCTGATCAACGGCGAGCGTCCGAGCGCCGAGCAGCTGAAGGCCTTCACCGATGAGCTGGCTGCCGAGGCCAACGTCCCCGATTCGATCAACACCCTGATCGGCAGCTTCGCCAAGGATGCCCATCCGATGGCCATCCTGGCTGCCGCGATCGCGCAGCTGTCGGCCGTCTACCACGACGCGCTGGACCTGTCCGACGCCGAACAGCGCCGCCAGGCCGCCGTGCGCCTGATCGCCAAGGTGCCGACCCTCTCGGCGCTGATCTACCGTCACGGCAAGGGCCTGCCGGCCAACACGCCCGACACCTCGCTGGATTACGTCAGCCGCTTCCTGAAGCAGACCTTCGAGTCGGCCGACGGCCAGTACGAACTGAATCCGGACGTGGTCAAGGCGCTGGACCTGCTGTTCATCCTGCACGCCGACCACGAGCAGAACGCGTCCACCTCGACGGTGCGCCTGGTCGGCTCGACCGGTGCCAATCCGTATGCGTCCGTTGCCGCAGGCGTCACCGCGCTGTGGGGTCCGGCCCATGGCGGTGCCAACGAAGCCGTGCTGAAGATGCTGGAAGAAATCGGTTCGGCCGACAACGTGGAATCGGCCGTGCTCAAGGCCAAGGACAAGACTTCCGGCTTCCGCCTGATGGGCTTCGGCCACCGCGTCTACAAGAACTTCGATCCGCGCGCCAAGGTCATCGGCGAGATGACCAGCAAGGTGCTCAAGCAGCTGGGCGTGCAGGACCCGCTGCTGGACGTGGCCGTGAAGCTGGAGCAGGCCGCGCTGCAGGACGACTACTTCGTCGCCCGCAAGCTGTACCCGAACGTCGATTTCTACAGCGGCATCATCTACAAGGCGCTGCAGATTCCGACCGAGATGTTCACCGTCATGTTCGCCCTGGGCCGTACCTCCGGCTGGGTGTCGCATTGGCTGGAACAGCAGGTCGATCCGGAAATGAAGATCGGCCGTCCGCGCCAGGTCTACACCGGCAGCGACGTGCGCGACTACCAGGGCTGATCGCCCCGCAATCGCAACGTGGAAGAACGCCCCCGCAAGGGGGCGTTTTTTTTTGCCCCTGCCGTGGTCGTGCCCTGGCCGGAGCAATGCCGAAAGCGTCGCATTCTGCTGGTCACGGCACGCGCGATGCGTGTGTGATGTCGCAGAAGTACGCGTAATCGGCAATCAAGAAACGTTGCATGTACACCGCAGGAGCCGATCAATACCTTGACCGCGCTGCTGGCAGGGCAGGTCCGTGCCGGCAGTGCTTCCATCCAGGAGGCAACCCAATCCATCAGAGAGAGAAACCATGTCGCACATGTTCAAGAAGGCCGCCCTGGCCGTGGCGCTCGCCGGCGCTTCGCTGACCGCGCAGGCCGCCGTGGAAACCAACATCACCGTGTGGGCGAACGTCGATCCGACCCTGTCCCTGCTCAAGGCCGACGGCACCGCGCTGCCGGACGCGGTGCAGCTGGTCTACCGCGCCGGCGGTGCCGGCCTGTCGTCGTGGACCGAAGATGTGCGCATCTTCACCAATGACACCGAGAAGGACGTCAGCGTGCGCCTGGCGGCCGACGCCGTGCTGCGTCCCGACCTGGCCGCACCGGGTGCCATCAACGTGCCGCTGACGGTCAGCCTCAACGGCCGCGCCCTGGAGACCACCCCGATCGACTTCGCTGCAGACGACCTGTTCGACAGCGCGATTCCGGGTGCGTCGATCGCCATGCCGCTGCGCGTGCAGCAGACCGTGTCCGGCGAGATCAACTTCGCGGGCCTGTACAGCGGCACCGTTGCGCTGGTCGTGTCGCAGAACACCGCCGCGCCGTAATCCCCACCGCGCCGGCCCGTGCGCGGGCCGGCCGGCCATCGGTTGTCTCCCCATGTTGATACCTGCACCTGCCCACAGCCGGCTGGCGGTCGCGCTCGCCCTGACGTTGGTCATTCCGGCCCTCCCGGCTGTCCACGCACGGCCGGTACCGGCCGGTTTCGAAGACCTCGCCAGCGGCCAGACCGAGCGTGTCGAGGTACGCCTGTTCGGGCAGTCGGCCGGCCTGTGGTCCGCCTGGGTCACGCTGGATACGGTGCAGCTGGACCAGCCGGCGCAGGTTCTGGAAGCCCTGGGTCTCAGCGCCGATGCGCGCGACGCGCTGCAGGCGGCACTGGCTGCACCGCTGCCGCGCAACAGTCATCTGGCCTGTCCCTACGGCCAACCGGATCCCGGCTGCGGCTGGATCGACAGTCCGGACGATCCCGCGCAGGTGCACGCCATCTTCGATGAAAGCGACGGCGTATTGATGTTGTTTCCGGCACGCCGGTGGCTGCCACAGCAGAGCGCGCAGCGCTCGCCGTTCCACCAGGTGTCCGAGCAGGCACAGAACGCGCTGCTGCAGCAGCAGACCGTGAATTTCAGCGGGGGCGATGGCTATCAGGCGTTGAGCGTGCAGGGCAGCACGGTGCTTGGCGTGCTGCGCGATGGCCATGTCGCCAGCAGCTGGAACTACAGCCGCCAGGCGCGGCAGGGTTATCGCGCGCATGACCGCTTCCAGCTGGACGATCTCTACTATCGCCACGATCTTGCCCAGCGCCACTACGTGCAGCTGGGCCGCATGGACCGGCGCAATCTGTCCAGCCAGCAGGGCGGCACCTTCGGGTTCGGCATGCTGCCGCTGGATCGCTTCGAGGGGCTGCGCGTGGGTACCACGCAGGCCTACGTCGATACCGACGCGAACGTCACCTCCACCCCGTTGACCGTGCTGCTCGGCCGCGATGCACGCGTGGACGCCTTCGACGGTGATCGCCTGCTGCAGACCTTTTACCTGCAGGCCGGTGTCAACGATCTCGATACGCGCCGGTTTCCGCTCGGCAGCTACACCGTCACCCTGCGCATCTATGAGGATGGCCGCTTCGTGCGCAGCGAGGAGGCGCCCTTCAGCCGGGGCGGCGACTGGTCCGAGCGCAGCCTGCAGTGGTTCGTGCAGGGCGGGCGGCGTCGTGCGCATGCGACACGTGCAAGTGACATCGGCGATGCGTCCGACACGGCGGTACAGGCGGGGTTGCGCATCCCCCTTGCGCGCAACTACGGCATGACAGCGGGTATCGCCCGCGTCGCCGATACCGGTTACGGCGAACTGCGCCTGGAGGGACGCCAGCAGTTCGGGCGGCATGACCTGCAGGCGATGGTCGGCGTGCTGAACGGAGGCGACGGCAGCCACGGCCTGCAGCAGCAGCTGAGCTATCGCCACTACGCGTCCTGGAATGTCTATCGGCAACGCCTGCGTGGCGGTGCGTGCCAGAGCAGCACGCCGGTGCTGCATGACCGTTTCGGTTGTGTCGATGCGCTCAGTGCCTCGGTATCGGCGCCCCTGTTCGGCGGCAGCCTGTACCTGGGATACACGCGCCGGCGCAGCTTCACCCCGGAGTGGAGCCTGCCCGGCGAAGGCGACGATGCCTGGACAGGCCTGCCGCCGGGCCTGTTGCCGCCTCATGTGCCGGCGCTGCGTCCTGCGCAGACCTCGCGCAGCCTGCAGGCCAGTTACAGCCGTACCCGGCAGTGGCGTGGACTGAGCATCGGCAGCCGGCTGGGGGTGTGGCAGCAGGACACCGACACCGGCAGCGGGCGCGGGCCTGCCCGTGATCGCGGCCTCTACCTGAACATTGCAGTCTCGCGGCTGCAGCGGATCGACGACGGCAGCGTGCAGCAGCGCGTGGCGCTGGACATGCGCCAGCCCCAGCACAGCCGCCCGGATGCCCGCCTGGGCCTGTCGCATTCGTTGCGGCAGGAGCGCGACGGCGACGCGCGCGATCTCGGCGCCGAGCTGAGCGCGTACAACGACGACCGCTACAGCGCGCTGGCCAGCGCCCGTATCGACAACCGCTTCGGGCAGAGCGGTGCATCGGTGTCGTACTACCAGCACCACGGTGGGGGTGAACTGGCCTACAGCGGCAACCACACGTCGGGGCTGTCGCTGTCCGCACGCGGGCTGCACTGGGGCGGCGCCCATGGCGCCGATGCCGGGGTAGTGGTCAGCGTGGACGATGCGCGCGATCTGGAGCTGAGTGGCGCGGCTGCCGACATCCGCGCCGGCAGCAACCGGCGCCGCATCCTCGGCTTCGGCGAGCGCCGGCTGCTGCCGCTGGGCGGCTACCAGCGCCACCGCGTGGACGTGCAGGACGCCAGTGCGCACGACAGCGACGCCGCAGTGCGTGTCGCCCGCCTGGGCGCGGCGCAGCACGCCTTCCTGCTGCCGGGAAAGGTGATCGCGCTTCCGGTCACGCTGGACGTGACCTACACCTTCATCGGCAACGCACGCGACATCGCCGGTACCCCGCTGGAAGGCGCCCGCATCCTCAATGCACCGGTGCCCTCGCTGGGCCGCGACGGCGGCTTCATCGCCGAATTCCCGCAGCGCGAGCCGGTGCTCTACCTGCTGCGTGCAGGCGACCTGCTGCAGTGCCCGCTCACCGTGCGTGAGCGCCGCAGCGTGGTGCTGCTGGTCGGCCAGGTGCAGTGCGAACCGCTGGCGCTGGAGCAGTTGCCGGCACCGATCCGCCACCAGGCGCGGGTACAGCGCCTGTTGAACGAACTGGCCCCGGTGGCGGGGCGCAACGAACGCAACGTGATGAGTGGAGGTGCGCGATGAGGACCGCATGGAGGCTGCTGCTGGCCGCGGCCTGCCTGCTTGGCAGTGCACAGGCGCTGGCACAGCGCCCACCGGCAACGACGCCGGCCACCGGCGTGATCACCACCGACATCGTCCGCACCTTCGACCGCTCCGCGCCCGAAGCGCTGGAGCTGTGGGCGCCGCGGACGGTGCTCGGGTATGGGGAGGTGGAGCTGGGGTACGGGAAGATCCATCTGACGTGTGATCGAGACGTTGGACAAGGACGGTGTCCAATGCATGACACTCAGGAGGGGCCGCTCGCTGGCAAGGATTTCACTCTCAGCTTTCGAGAGCAACGAAGTGGACAAAGAATTGACCTTCGGACTGTCGGCTGGTTGGAGCGTGTGGAGTGGGAGCGAGATTGCAGTATCGATTATTGGGATCAAGCCAAATTTCCGCTTTGGACATCCGCCAGTAATGATTGCCAGGTTCCTCCTGGAGGCACAGCAGCAAGATTGGTAATAGAGGATCAGGACGTCGCAGATCTCGTCGCCGGCCGCTGGACTGCAGAACTCCGCCTCAACCTGCGCATCGATCCTGACGGCCCGATCATCGCCACCCACGTGTTCCGGTTCGATCTGACCATCACCGATCGCGACCGCACCATGATCTACCTGCCCGAGTTCGGCATGGCCGAGCCGCTGGTGGGCCTGCAGCTGGACTACCGGCCGATTCCCTCACCCGGCACGATCGGTGGCACCGCCGTGCTGGACATGTGCCTGTACGACGGCATGGGCTCGCAGAGCGAGTATCTGGCCATCACCGCGCGTGACATGGGCCCCGCCGCGCCGGGCCGTCCGCCATCGCAGTACTCGGTCTGGCACCGCGACGGTGGGCGCGAGGCGCAGGACCGCCTCGACTACCAGCTCACCCTGGACCACAGCGGCCAGAAGATCGCCCTGCGCAACAACGAGGAAGTGCTGCTGCGCGGCATCGATACCGCCGAGCTGCGGCTGGTGATGCTGCCCGACATGAACCAGTGGGTGTACTGCGTGCCCACGCCGCTGACCCTGGAAACCCCCCGTGTGCCGGCGTCCGAGAAACGCGAGGGCTACTACGACGGCCGCCTCAAGCTCGAAATGCGCCTGCCGACCGACCGCCTCTGACCTTCCCCTGGAACCCGATCCCATGAGCAAGATTCCCCTGGCCGGCGCGCTGCTGCTGGCCCTTCTGCCAGCGGCACCGGTGCTGGCCAATCTCAACGTCCACCCCATGCGCGTGCATGCCGAGGCCGGCAAGACCACGACCGTGCGCGTGCATTCGCAATCACCGCAGCCGCAGTACGTGCAGGCCACGGTGAAACGCATCCTGCATCCGGCCAGTGACCACGAGGAAGAAGTCGATGAGGCCGTCGGCACCGCCGCCGTCATGGCGGTCACGCCCGGACGCTTCGGTCTGGCAGGGGGCGGTACGCGCCTGATACGGATCATTCCGCTGCAACCGGTCGAGCAGGAAACCGCGTTCCGCATCTACTTCGAAGGCGTACGCGGTCCTGATGACAGCACGCCGGAGGTGCCGGTGCAGGGCGCCAGCGCCACGTTGGGCGTCAGCCTGGTCTGGGGCGTGCTGGTCAATGTGCTGCCCGCCGAGGGGCGCGTCGAGATGGCCCTGGACGGTGATCGCCTGTTGAACCGCGGCACGCTGCGGCTCGGCGTCAACCAGGTGCAGGACTGCGACGCGGACGGCCGCTGCACCACGCACGAGATCAAACGCAGCCTTTACCCCGGCGCGGCGATGACGCTGCCGTTCGCGCCGCGCGTCGGCGGGCGCGTGGAGATCGACTACCGGCTCAGCCACGCCGGCTTCCGTGAACACCGGCAGACGCTGCAGCCCTGACTGCCCCGCCTTGCGCGCCCTCAAGTTCCCGTTTCCCAACCACCGAGACATCGATGAATCGCATCTACCGTTTGATCTGGAATACCCGCCTGCGCTGCTGGGCCGTGGCCAGCGAGCACACCCGTTCGCGCGGCAAGCCGGCTTCGGCGGCACGCCCGCTTGCCGCCGCCCTGTGCGCGATGTTGGCCGCTCCCGCATTCGCGACCGAGCCTGCACCGGATCCGTTGAGCGCGCCCGACGCCATGGCCGCAGAGGCTGACGCAGCACCGGCAGAGTGGGACGCGTTGATGAGCGCGTTCATCGGCTCGCCTGCCACGTCGCGCAGTGTCGGCACTACCAGCTACCAGAACGTGCTGATCGGTGGGGGTTCCACGGTCAACAGCACCAAGGGCGTGGCCATCGGCGTGGGTTCGGTCACGGCGTTCGACGGCATCGGTATCGGCAACAATGCCAAGGGACTTGCCGGCGGCGTGGCCATCGGCATCAATGCGAACACGGGGTCCGGCGAAGGGGGGACTGCGATCGGCAAAAGCGCCACAGCGCTGGGAGTCGGGGCCGTCGCGATCGGCCTCAATAGCTACGTTGGTGCGCCTGGCAACAGTGCGGTTGCGGTCGGGCGCAATGCCCGGGCCGAGGGCAGCGATGCCACGGCGATGGGGCGGGGTGCCCAGGCGTCGGGGGCCAGATCGGTTGCGCTGGGCAACGACGCACAGGCACAGGCGCTGGGTTCCATCGTCATCGGCGACGGCAGCAAGCTTGCCAACGGCAACGCACACCACGCCATCGTGATCGGCAGCGGTGCGCGCTCCGGCGGCTACGATGCGGGCATCGCCATCGGCCAGAACGCCGTGACCGACGGCCACGGCAAGGCCGTGGCGCTGGGTGCCAGCGCCAATGCCGGGCAGAGCAATGCAGTGGCCCTGGGCGCCGGCTCGGTCACCAGTGCCAGCAACCAGGTCTCGGTGGGCAATGACACCCTGAAGCGCCGCATCGTCAATGTGGCCGATGGCACCCTGAGCACCACCAGCAGCGAAGCAGTGACCGGCAAGCAGCTGCACGCCACCAACCAGAGCATCGCCAGCGCAACGGGCACGGCGAACGCGGCGAAGACGGCCGCAGACCAGGCTGCGACGAAAGCCGGGCAGGCCTTGGCCAGGCTGGATGGCAGCCGCATCGCGATCGGGACCGGCGCCACTGCAACGGGCACCAACAGCACCGCCATCGGCAATGCTGCCGACGCGGCCGGTGGCTACAGCAACGCCCTGGGTTTCCAGGCGTCCAGTGCCGGCAGCAACGCCGTGGCGATGGGCACCCTGGCATCTGCGGACGGCAGCAGTGCAGTGGCACTGGGTAACCGCGCGCGGACCGAGGGGGGCGACAACGGCGTGGCCATCGGCAATGCGGCGTTGGCCTACAACAATGACGGTCTTGCACTGGGCAACAATGCCCGCAGCGGCGTCAATGCGGCCGGTGAGCGCGTTGCCGCGTCCAACGGCGGCGTGGCGCTTGGCACCGGCTCGCGCAGCGGCAATGGCGGCGTGGCATCGGGCCTGCGTGCATCGGCCACCGGCGACCGTGCCGTGGCCATCGGCAACGACGCCAAGGCCGACGTGATCCATGCCACCGCACTGGGCTATCAGGCGGCGGCCACCGCCAACCAGGCCACGGCGCTGGGCCGCGGCAGTGTGGCCAGCGCCCGCTTCGCTACATCCGTCGGCAATCTGTCCGAAGCGACGGCCGAGAGCAGTGCCGCCCTTGGCGACCGCGCGCTGGCCAACCACACCGGTTCGGTGGCGCTGGGCAGTTCCTCCACCACCTCCGGCAGCAACGAGGTCTCAGTCGGTAATGCCACGCTCAAGCGCCGCATCGTCAATGTGGCCGATGGCACGCTGAGCAGCAGCAGTACCGAAGCCGTGACAGGCAAGCAGCTGCATGCCACCAACCAGAATGTTGCCAGCGCCGCCCAGGTAGCTGCTGCAGCCAAGCAGCAGGCCGATGCTCTGGCAACGCGGCTGACCTCCACGTCCATCAGTGTCGGCGAAGAAGCCAGCGCGGGCGGCCAGACCGCCATTGCACTGGGACGCAAGGCCAATGCACCTGCAGCCGGAGCCATTGTCATCGGCGACGGGGCCGGACTGTCCAACGCAAATGCGCAGCATGCCGTCGTGTTGGGTACCGGCGCGCGGTCCGGAGGCTATGCGGAAGGAGTCGCCATCGGGCACGGTGCGTACACCGGCGGGCGCGGCGGCTCCGTGGCGCTTGGGGCGCAGGCCGAAGCCAGCCATGCCGGCTCGGTGGCACTGGGGCAGCACTCGAAGTCCGGCAGCGACAATGAAATCTCCGTGGGTAATGACGATCTCAAGCGCCGTATCGTCAATGTGGCCGATGGCACGCTGAGCAGCACCAGCACCGAGGCGGTCACCGGCAAGCAGCTGCATGCGACAAACCAGAATGTCACCGCAGTCACCCAGGCAGCTACTGCGGCCCAGGCCGATGCCACCCGCGCGCTGACGGCCCTGGCCAGCACCACCACCGCCGTCGGCCAAGGGGCGTCGGCCGGCAGCAATGCCGTGGCGGTGGGCCATTCGGCGAAAGCGGAGGGCTCCCACAGCAACGCCTTCGGTTACCAGGCCAGCGCGGCCGGCGCCAACGCGGTGGGCGCGGGCACCCTGGCGGGCGCCGCGGCCGACTCCTCGGTGGCGCTGGGCAATCGTGCCGCCGTGGATGCCACCTCCAGCGGCGCCATCGCACTGGGCACCAACGCCAAGGTCAATGCGCAGGCGGGCAACAGCGTTGCCCTGGGCGCGGGCTCGGTGGCGACCGGCGCCAACCAGGTCTCGGTGGGCAGTGCCACGGTGAAGCGGAACATCGTCAATGTGGCTGACGGAACGCTGAGCGCAACCAGCGCCGAGGCGGTGACCGGCAAGCAGCTGCATGCGACCAACCAGAACCTCGCCACGGTGAATGCACTGGCCAACACCGCACACAGCATCGCCAACGACGCGCAGACCAAGGCCAACGCACTGGGGGGGCTGCTCAGCCAGAGTGCCGGCAACAGCGACGTCCGCGTCGGTGCCAGCAATACAGGTGGCGCGGTGGACATGCGCAACCAGTCCAGCGCCAACCGTCGCGTCACCGGGGTGGCCGACGCGGCACTCAGCAGCACCAGTGCCGATGCGGTCAGTGGCCGGCAGCTGCATGCCACCAACCAGAACGTCACCCAGGTCACCGCCACCGCCGCCACGCTCAGTGGCCTGGTCGGGCAGGTAGCAGCCGGCGGCGATCTGCGGTTGGGCGCGCAGAACAGCGGCACCCTCCTCGACGTCCGCAACCTGGGCAATGCCAACCGTCGCATCACTGGCGTCGCCGATGCTGTGCTGAGTGCAGCCAGTACCGACGCGGTGAGTGGTCGCCAGCTCAACACCACCAACCAGAACGTGACCACGGCCACCACCCTGGCCAATACGGCGCACACCGTGGCCAACGCCGCCCAGTCCACCGCCAACGATGCACAGGGCAAGGCCAACGTGCTCGGTGGCCTGCTCAGCCAGACCTCGTCCACTGGCGACGTACGCCTGGGTGCCGCCAACAGCGGTGGCGTGCTGGATGTGCGCAACCAGGGCTACCAGGCGCGTCGCGTGCACGGCGTTGCCGCCGGTCAACTGTCGGCCACCAGCGACGATGCAGTCAGCGGCCGCCAGCTGTTCGACAGCAACGCGCAGATCGCCCGCAACCGTACGGACATCGACCGCCTGCGCGAGGACTTCGAGGGCTTCGATCCGGACCTGTCCGATGTGGTGCGTTTCGACGCAGGCGGCAATGTCGACCTTGAGGGGGGGCGCCTGCTCGCCGTGGGCGACGGACAACTCAGTGCCGACAGCCTCGAGGCGGTCAATGGCGCGCAGCTGTTCGCCACCAATACGAAGGTAACCGAGCAGGGCGCACAGATCGCATCCGCCCGGGAAGACCTGGACGCGTTGCGCGTGGACTTCGACAACTACACGCCTGACCTGGGCAGCGTCGTGCAGTTCGGCGAGGACGGCACCGTGGACCTGAAGGCTGCGCGTCTGGTCGCTCTGGCTGATGGCGAGATCGCGGCAGGCAGCCGTGAAGCGGTCACGGGCGGACAGCTGTTCGTGACCAATGAGCGGGTATCGGTGCTGGAGGACGCGCAGAAGTATGTGGTTGTCGGATATGACGATCTGAGCATGCCGGCGCAAGCTGCGATTCTGGCGACGGCATTGGGCAGTGATACCAAGGCTATGGCCGAGGGTGCCACGGCGATCGGCAGTTTTGCTCACGCGCGAGGTAAGAATTCCGTTGCGCTGGGGCGTGCTGCGTATGTGCTTGACGGGGCTGAGGACGGATTCGCTTTGGGCGCTCGCTCCCAGGTGCAGAGCAATAACGGTATTGCGTTGGGTGGTGCGGCCAAGGTTCTGGCAGAGGCACGTAACAGCGTTGCTTTGGGCTACGGATCGATAGCTACGGAGGAAAATGAGGTTTCCTTGGGTGGAGCTGGTGCCCGACGAAAGGTCACCAATGCGATGAACGGTATCCACGCTTATGACCTCACCACCGTCGACCAGCTTTCCGGCGTGGTGAACGCTCTCGGCGGCGGCGCGGGCTTTGCTGCGGACGGCAGCGTGATTGCTCCTTCCTACGGTGTGCAGGGCGCTGTACACGGCACGGTAGCCGATGCACTGGCCGCGCTGGATGCGGGCGTGGACAGCAATCGCGGCGGATTGGATGCGATGGGCGCGCGCCTCGATACGCTGGATCAGGCGCGGGCGATGGCGGATGCCAGTGCCGTGCGCTTCGGCGCCGACCGTTCCGCCGTCGATTTCGGTGGCGCGCGCCTCATCAACGTTGGCGAAGGCGATATCAGCCATGCGGGCAGCCGGGAGGTTGTCACGGGCGGGCAGCTTCATGCCAGCAACCAGCGGATCGCGGGCCTGGAGGAGAAGCACCTTTATGCGGTCGTGGGCTATGACGAGCTGAGCAAGCCTGCACAAGCAGGGCTGCTGGCCACGGCAATGGGAAGTGATACATTGGCTATGGCTGAGGGGGCCACTGCAATCGGCAGTTTTGCTCAAGCTCGGGGCAAAAATTCAGTTTCTCTGGGTCGTGCGGCATTGGTTCATGAGGGGGCGGAGAATGGCTTTGCGCTGGGTGCGCGCTCGCAAGTGCAAGTGCTCAATGGTGTCGCACTTGGTTCTTCCGCTGTAGTTCACTCTGGCGCCACTCAGAGTGTTGCACTTGGTTCATGGTCTGAAGCGCGAGGAGCCAATGAAGTTTCATTGGGGCATGCGACTCTCAAGCGCCGCGTAACCAACGCTGCCAACGGCCGCGATGCCAGCGACCTCACCACCGTCTCCCAGCTCCGCAGCGCATTTGCGGCCTTCGGCGGCGACATGCGCATGGATGCCGACGGCAACATCATCGCGCCGGAGTTCCACGTGCAGGGCCAGCGGCAGGCCACCGTCGGCGATGCGCTGAAGTCGCTCGACGGTGCGGTGGTCGACACGCGCCGGGATCTGGCCAGCATCGATGCGCGCTTCGAACGCCTGTTCGACGATGGCGGCGTCCGCAATGACGGTACCGGCCAGCTGCGCCTGGCCGGGGAACACGGCAGGGTGCTGGGCAACGTGGCCAACGGCATGATCGCGCCGGGCAGCCGCGATGCGGTCAATGGCGGTCAGCTGCATGCCGTGCAGCAGCAGCTCAACGGCCGCATCGACGGACTGCAGTCGCAGATCGACGGGTCGGCGACGGCCAGCCGCCAGGCAGCGGTGGACGAGGCGGCTGGCGAGTCGCCGGCGGACAGCCAGACCCCGGCCCCGCCGATCAAGGATGCGCCGTCGGTGGCCTCCACCGACACGCCGAAGTCGAAGCCGGAGGCCGACGATCCGTTGCCGCAGGTGGACTCGCGTGCCGTGGATCAGGCGGTGAACCAGGCGCAGGCCTATACCGACCAGGCGATGGCCAGCGTGGACCGCCGGCTGGACCGGATGGACAAGCGCCTGAACCGGATGGCGGCGATGGGCAGTGCGCAGGCGGCGATGGCGATGAACACCGCCGGCCTGCAGACCTACAACCGCCTCGGCGCGGGTGTGGGCCATGCCGAAGGCGAGTCGGCGCTGGCGGTGGGTTACCAGCGCGTGCTCAACGCGCGCGGCTCGGCCACCTTCAGCCTCAATGGTGCCTTCACCAACAGCGGTGAGCGCACCGTGGGTGTGGGCTTCGGCGTGGGCTGGTAACCGGCAGGGCGACGCGGTCCGGTCGCCCTGATGCATGACGACGCCCCACGCGGTCCGCCGCGTGGGGCGTCTGCGTTGTGGGGCTCAGATGCCGCCGAGATAGCTTTCGATCCGCTCCTGGCTGAGCAGTTCGCGCAGCTGGGCCTGCGAGGCGCGCCGCATCGGCTTTTCGTCGACCGGTGACAGCGGTGCCTGGCGCAGGGCGTCATACGGCAGCACGGCCAGGTCGAACGTCAGTTCCTCCGCACTGAACACCCAGACCGGCACGTCCAGGCTGCGCTCGCGGTCCAGGCGCAGCCGGCGCACGCGCGACTCGGCCGGAATGCCCTGTTCGTCCAGGAAGCGATGCACGGCTTCGGGGTCGTCGCTGTGCAGATGGACCTGCACGGGGCTGTTGGCGTCGGCGGTGCCGTCCAGCACCGGGCCGACCAGGCGCGGGGCGAAGGCATGCAGGAATTCCAGTGCGCGCAGCGCACCTTCGCGACGGCGCTGCAGCTCGTTGCCGTGCTGGGGACCAGCGAACAGGCGCTGGTATTCGCGCAGCGCGTCCTCGATCTCGACATTGCGGGGCAACGAGGCATCGTCATGGATGCCGAGCCGGCTGGCCGCCTTCAGTTTGGCCTGGTGGAAGTCGCGGATGCCGCCTTCGGCCATCAGGCGGGCGGCTTCGTGGGCGAGGCGGTGACGACGCTCACGGGTCTGGGTGGTGGCATGCTGGCGGGCGCGATGCATGCGGGAACTCCTGTTGCGACCTGGCTACAGACTAGCGCAACGGTGTGACATCTGCGTGGGCAATGGAGAAGGGATGCGGGGCCGGGCCCACGCTCGGCTGGGCGGGCCGTCGAGCCGGGCATGCGCTGGCTCGACGGTGACGCCCGCGGCGCGCGTCAGAAGATATCGAACGCAGCCGCGTCGGCCTGCGGGGTATTGAGGTTGAGGTCGTAGTCCGTCAGGCGATCCATGTCCTCCACCTTGACCCACTCGGTCGCGCCGTTGAGCGTGGTCTGCACCATGCCGCTGGGCGGGTCGTTCTGCGCGATCGGCGTGTCCTTCAGCGCGGTGCGCATGTACTCGATCCAGATCGGCAGCGCGGCCTTGCCACCGTATTCGCGGTAACCCAGCGAACGGAAGTCATCGCGGCCCACCCACACGGTGGTCACATACGGGCCGCCGAAGCCGGAGAACCAGGCATCGCGGTGGTCGTTGGTGGAGCCGGTCTTGCCGCCCACGTCCTCGCGGCCGAGCACCTTGGCCTGGGTGCCGGTACCGCGCTGGACCACATCGCGCATCATCGACACCAGCTGGTAGGCGGTGCGTGCATCGATCGCGCGCGGCGCGGTGCGCGCATCCGGGTTGACCGGTGCGGCAGCGGTTTCCGTGGTGGCCTGCGCCTTGGCGGCGGCCGGGTCCGGCGTGGGGGCCGGGGCACCGAAGTTGAAGCCGTCCACGACCTGGCTGACCGGCTGGTCGCTGCTGCCGGCACAGTCGCGGCAGGCCAGCGCCGGGTTCTCCTTGAACACCAGGTTGCCGTCGCGATCGTTCACCTGGTCGATCAGCCAGGTGTCCACGCGCGAGCCGCCGTTGGCGAACACGGCATAGCCACGGGCCACCGACAGCGGGGTCAGCGAGGCGGTGCCGAGCGACATCGACAGGTTCGGCGGCAGCTCCGATTCGGCGAAGCCGAACTCGCTGATGTACTTGCGGGCGTAGTCCACGCCCATGCCGTCGAGCAGGCGTACCGAGACCAGGTTGCGCGACTGCACCAGGGCTTCGCGCAGGCGCATCGGGCCGCGGAAGCCACCGCCATCGTTCTGCGGTGCCCAGGTTTTGCCGCGGCGGTCGCGGAACACGACCGGGGCATCAAGCACGATCGAAGCCGGGTTGTAACCCTTGTCGAACGCTGCGGCATAGACGAACGGCTTGAAGCTCGAACCGGGCTGGCGACGGGCCTGGGTGGCGCGGTTGAACTTGTTGCCGGAGAAGCTGAAACCGCCGACCAGCGCCTTCAGCGCACCGCTGTGGGCATCCAGCGAGACCAGCGCGGACTGGCCGCGCGGGATCTGGTCCAACAGCCACTCGCCCTCCTTGTCGCCGGCGCGCACACGCACGATGTCGCCGCGCTGCACCAGCTTGCCGGGGGTCTTGTTGGTCCACCGGGCGGCACCGGCCGGCAGCACGATCTCGCTGCGGTTGGCCAGCACCACCGTGGCGCTGCCATCGGCACCGGCGCTGGCAACGATCGCCGGCAGCAGGCCGGCCTGCGCCGGGATGCCGCGCAGATGTTCGGCCAGAGCTGCGGCATCGTCGCCGGCCCCCAGCTGCACCTGCTTCTCCACGCCGTGCCAGCCGTGGCGGTGGTCATACAGCAGCAGGCCGTCACGCACCGACAGGTTGGCCGCGGTCTGCAGGGTCGAATCGATGGTGGTGGTGACGTGGTATCCCTTGTTGACCACATCGCCGCCGAAGCGCGCGATCATCTCCTGGCGCACCAGTTCGGCCACGTAGGGCGCCTCGACCTGCACCGGCGGCTCATGCGCGGTGGCATGCATCGGCACGGCCTTGGCCGCATCGGCCTCGGCCTGGCTGACGAACTTCAGATCGGCCATGCGCTGCAGCACATAGTTGTCGCGGCGCTGGCGGGCGCGTTCCGGGTTGGAGATCGGGTTGCCGGAGGAGGGGAACTTCGGGATGCCGGCCAGCGAGGCCATCTCATCCAGGTCCAGCTCGGCCAGCTTCTTGCCGTAGTAGAACTCCGCTGCCGCGGCCACACCGTAGGCACGGTTGCCGAAGAAGCTCTTGTTCAGGTACAGCTCGAAGATCTCGTCCTTGCTCAGCTCGGACTCGATCTTGCGGGCCAGCAGGATCTCGGCCAGCTTGCGGGTGTAGCTGTACTCGGAACTGAGGAAGAACTGGCGGGCCACCTGCTGGGTGATGGTGGACCCGCCGGGCACGCGCTTGTCGTTGGTGGTGGCCAGCAGCCACACCGCGCGGGCGATGCCCTTGTAGTCCACGCCGCCATGCTCATAGAAGCGGGCGTCCTCGGTGGCCAGGAAAGCCTGCTTCAGCTTCTCCGGCACGTCCTTCATGGTGACCGGGGTGCGCCGGGTCTCGCCGAACACCGCCATCAGCTTGCCGTCGGCGGCATAGACGTACATCGGCTCCTGCATCTCCACGTCGCGCAGGGTCTGCACGTCGGGGAGCTTGGAGGACACAGCGTAGTAGAGACCGCCCACAGCGGCCGCACCGATCAGCGCCAGGACCAGGACAATCAGGAAGATCCAGCGCAGCCAGCGGCGGAGTCGAGTCATCGGGTTCAGATTCCGATTGCGAATTTCGTGGTCGCAGAGTATAGATTACGCAAGGTGGCGGCTGGGGTCGGCACCGGGGAGCGCAAGGGGAAACGCCAGGGGCTGCATCGTGAACCTGTGAGGGAATTCACAGCAGGGCGGTTGCCATTTGCTAAGAATACGTTATTAATGCGCGGTCGCAGTTCTTGCGTCCAAGTGCCCGTCGGCAGGGGAGAAACCGTGGGGCTCATCCCAAAAAGTCAGTCGCCGCTTATTGGCGTCGACATCAGTTCGACTGCGGTAAAGCTGTTGCAGCTTTCCCGCAGTGGCAATCGTTTCCGTGTGGAACATTACGCCGTGGAACCACTGCCGCCGAATGCGGTCGTGGAGAAGAACATCGTCGAGGTGGAGGCCGTGGGTGAGGCCATCCGCCGGGCGTTGAACCGTTCCGGCAGCAAGGCGAAGCAGGCCGCCGCCGCCGTGGCCGGCTCGGCCGTGATCACCAAGGTGATCCCGATGCCGGCCGAGCTCGACGAGAACGACATGGAAGCGCAGATCGAGCTGGAAGCGGTCAACTACATTCCCTATCCGATCGAGGAAGTGAACCTGGACTTCGAGGTGATCGGGGTGATCCCGAACAACCCGGAGATGGTCCAGGTGCTGCTGGCCGCGTCGCGGTCCGAGAATGTGGAACTGCGCCAGTCGGCGCTGGAACTCGGCGGCCTGCAGGCCAAGGTGATGGACGTGGAGGCCTTCGCGGTCGAGAACGCCTTCGCCCTGGTTGCCAGTGAGCTACCGGTGTCCACCGACGGCGTGGTCGCGCTGGTCGACATCGGCGCCACGATGACCACCCTGAACGTCCTGCGCGGCGGGCGCAGCCTGTACAGCCGCGAACAGGTGTTCGGCGGCAAGCAGCTGACCGACGAGATCATGCGCCGCTACGGCCTGAGCTACGAGGAAGCCGGCCTGGCCAAGCGCCAGGGCGGGCTGCCGGAAAGCTACGAGATGGAAGTGCTGGAGCCGTTCAAGGAAGCCACGGTCCAGCAGATCAGCCGCCTGTTGCAGTTCTTCTACGCCGGCAGCGAATTCAATCGTGTCGATCACATCGTGCTGGCCGGAGGCTGCGCGGTTCTTGGGGGCCTGCCGGAAATGGTCGAGGAGCAGCTGGGTGTGCCGACCGTGGTCGCCAATCCGCTGGCGCAGATGACGCTGGGACCGAAGGTGAACGCGCATGCGCTGGCCCAGGATGCTCCCGCGCTGATGATCGCGACCGGTCTGGCGCTGAGGAGCTTCGACTGATGGCACGCATCAACCTGTTGCCCTGGCGCGCCGAACGGCGCAAGCAACGCCAGCGCGAGTTCTACGCAATGCTGGGCATGGCCGCCGTGGGTGGCCTGCTGCTGTCGCTGATGATCTGGTTCTACTACGACCGCCAGGTCAGCGGCCAGATGGACCGCAATGCCTACCTGCAGGCCGAGATCGACAAGGTCAAGGAGCAGAACAAGGAGATCGACCGCCTCGACGCGCAGAAGGAGCGGCTGCTGGCGCGCAAGAAGGTGATCGAGGAACTGCAGGCCAAGCGCTCGCAGATGGTCCACCTGTTCGACGCGCTGGTGCGCACCATTCCCGATGGCGTCGTACTGACCGCCCTGAAGCAGGAAGGCGACACCCTCACCCTGGAAGGCCGCACCCAGTCCAACGCCCGCGTTTCGGCGTACATGCGCAACCTGGAGACGTCCGGCTGGATGGCCAGCCCGGAGCTGTCGATCATCGAGGCGCGTGAGCCGGACAAGGACAAGGACGGTCGCCCGGGCCCGGTATCGGACATCAAGGCGCTGCCGTATGTGTTCGTGGTCAAGGTGAAGCTGCCGGCGCAGAGCGAGGAGGCCACCGCGCCGCCGGGCCTGAATGCCGATGGCACCGTGGCACCGACCGCAGCCGCCGAACCGGTCGCACCGCTGTCGGCCGCGCCCGAAGCCGCCGCGCCCGCCGCACCCGCCACGGCACCCGCCACCACGCCGCCCCCGGCAACGGCCCCGCCGGCCGCCGCGCCGGCCAAGCCGGAGGGCAGCCGCCTGGCGCAGCCGCCGCAGGCCTTCCACGCCCCGTTGCAGGGGGACCGCGCATGAGCCAGAAGATCGACCTCAAGAACCTGGATTTCAACGACATCGGCAACTGGCCGCAGAAGGCCAAGATCGTCTTCTGCGCGCTGCTGGCGCTGGTCATCATGTTCGTGGCGTGGATGCTGCTGATCAGTGGCAAGCGCGAGGAACTGGAGGGCCTGGAGCGGCAGGAGACCGAGCTGCGCACCGAGTTCACCAAGCAGCAGGAACGTGCGGTGAACCTGGCGCCGCTGAAGCAGCAGCTGGCACAGATGGAGCAGGTGCTGCAGCAGATGCTGCGGCAGCTGCCGAGCAAGACCGAAATGCCGGACCTGATCATCGACATCTCGCAGACCGCGTTGTCCAGCGGCCTGTCCAACGAGCTGTTCGAACCCGAGTCCGAGCAGATCAAGGAGTTCTACGCCGAGAAGCCGATCAAGCTGCGGATGGTGGGCAGCTACCACCAGTTCGGTGCGTTCGTCAGCGGCGTGGCTTCGTTGCCGCGGGTGGTCATCCTGACCATGCACGACATCAACCTCAAGCCCAAGGACAAGACCAGCGGCAACGTCCGCGCAGGTGCGCTGGAGCTGTCCGGCACGGTCAAGACCTACCGGTATCTGGACGAAGCCGAAGTGCAGGCGCAGCAGAGCGCTGACGCCGGCAAGGAGGGCGGGAAGTGATGCGCGCACAGATCGTACGCGGGTCGATGGTGCTGGCGGTCCTGCTGCTGGCCGGCTGTGGCCGCGGCGTGACCAGCACGCCGGGCGATGCACCGAACCTGGAGAAGTGGGTGGAGGGCGAGCGTGCGCGACCGGCGCAGCCGCTGGAGCCGCTGCCGGTGATGCAGCAGTTCGAGACCTTCGAATACTCCGCGCAGGGCATGCGCGATCCGTTCACCGATGCCTGGACCAATCCGCAGCAGGGGAACGGCGGATTGCGACCGGACCCGAACCGGCGCAAGGAGCCCCTGGAGGGCTTCCCGCTGGACGCACTGGACATGGTCGGCACCATCGGCACCGGCGGCAGCACCGTCGCGCTGGTGATGGGGCCGGACAAGGTCACCTACCGGGTCCGCCCGGGCGGCTACCTGGGGCAGAGCGACGGGCGGGTCACCGCGGTCTTCGAGGACCGCGTTGAACTGATCGAACTGGTGCCGGATGGCGCGGGTGGTTGGCTGGAACGGCCAGCGACGCTCGCGCTGGAAGATCAATGATCGTTTACTGGGGATAGCACGATGACCTTTCACCAAGCCAAGGGGCTGCGTCCCATCCGGCGCTCTACCTTGAACCGTGTCAGCGCGCTGGGAGTCGCGCTGATGCTGGCCTGCGCTCCGGCGCTGGCCGCCGCACCGGCGGAGAAACCGGCCAGCACCGCGGTGGCCCCTTCGGCCCCGGCGACAACTGGCCTGTCGGTGTCCAAGATCGATTTCAAGCGCGGCGACGACGGCGTCGGTCGCCTGATCCTGCAGTTCGACGGCCAGGGCGCGATTCCCGACCTGCGCACGCAGGGCAGCAACGTCGTGGTCGATGTGGGCAACGCGCGCCTGCCGGCCAACCTGCAGAAGCCGATGAACGTGGTCGACTTCGCCACGCCCGTGCAGCGCATCGATGCCAAGCCATCGGGCGCCGGGACCCAGCTGGTGCTGAGCACGGCGGGCACGGTGGAATCTCTGGCCTACCAGAGCGGCAACGAATACGTGGTCGAGATCAGTCCGCGACAGGCGCCCGCCGCCGTCGGTGCGGTCAACGCCGGTACGGTCACCCAGGCGGCGAAGGCCGTCGGCCAGCGTGGCTACTCGGGCAAGCCGGTCACCTTCAACTTCCAGGACGTGCCGGTGCGCACGGTGCTGCAGTTGATCGCCGAAGAATCCAACCTCAATGTCGTGGCGTCCGATTCGGTGCAGGGCAACGTGACCCTGCGCCTGGTCAACGTTCCGTGGGACCAGGCGCTGGACATCGTGCTGCGCGCGAAGGGCCTGGACAAGCGTCGCGATGGCAGCGTGATCTGGGTCGCGCCGCAGGCCGAGCTGGCCAAGTTCGAGCAGGAGAAGGAAGACGCCCGCATCGCCATCGAGAACCGCGAAGACCTGGTGACCGATTACGTGCAGATCAACTACCACAGCGCCACGCAGATCTTCAAAGCGCTGACCGAGGCCAAGGGCATCGGCGGCGGTGGCGGTGGTGGAAGTGGCGGTTCCTCGTCGCAGGAGGAAAGCGGGTTCCTGTCCACGCGCGGCCGCATCGTTGCCGACGAGCGCACCAACACGCTGATGATCAGCGACATCCCCAAGAAGATCGCACGCATGCGCGAACTGATCGGGGTGATCGATCGTCCAGTGGACCAGGTGCTGATCGAAAGCCGCATCGTGATCGCCACCGACACCTTTGCCCGCGAACTGGGTGCGAAGTTCGGCATCAGCGGCAGCCGCGACAATGTCTACTTCAGCGGCAGCCTCGACGCCAACGCCAAGACCCGCAAATCGCAGGTCGATACCGCGCTGGAGAACGCCAAGGCCGTGCGTGAGTGGCAGGCCGGTGGCAGTGTCGGTCCGGCACCCGTGCCGACCGGCTCGACCATCGAGCGTGGCCTGAACTGGAACCTGCCGGTGGCCCTGGCCAACAACCCGGGTTCGCTGGCGCTGTCGATCCTCAACGCGGGCTACCTGCTGGATGTCGAGTTGTCGGCCATGCAGGAGGAATCGCGTGGCGAAGTGATCTCCAATCCGCGCGTGGTCACCACCAACCAGCGCGAGGCGATGATCAAGCAGGGCAAGGAGATCGGCTACGTCACCATCAGCGGTACCGGTGCCGCCGGCGGCGCGGGTTCGACGCCGAACGTGCAGTTCAAGGAAGTCGTGCTGGAGCTGCGGGTGACCCCGACGATCACCAATGACAACCGCGTGTTCCTGAACATGCAGGTCAAGAAGGATGAAGTCGATCGCCTGATCGAACTGCAGGGCTACGGTACGGTGCCGTCGATCAACCGCCGCGAAGTCAATACCGCGGTGCTGGTCGAGGACGGCCAGACCGTGGTGATCGGCGGTGTGTACGAGTTCACCGATCGCAACAGCATCAGCAAGGTGCCGTTCCTGGGCGATGTGCCGTTCCTGGGCAATCTGTTCAAGAAGCGCGGTCGCAACAAGGACAAGGCCGAGCTGCTGGTGTTCGTGACGCCGAAGGTGCTGCGCGTGGCCAAGCAGAACTGAGCCACCGCCTGCAGCAGGTGCGAAACGGGGCCGCCATGTGCGGCCCCGTCTGCGTTGCGGCCATGCATCCACGCAGGGCGTGGACGCTGTTCAGCGTCTCTTGATGCCATCGCCGGGGCACCCTGCGATGATGTCGGGAACCCGTGCCGTCCTGTGCCGGTCAAAGGCCCTCATGAACCTGCCCCCGCCGATGCCCGAATCTGCAATGCCGGCTGCCACGCCGGCCACGTCCCGCCTGCACGCGGCGTTCAACACGTTGCGCGAGGCGCTGTCGGCCGAGATCGTCGGCCAGGCCGCCCTGGTCGAGCGCCTGCTGATCGCGCTGCTGGCCGATGGCCATCTGCTCGTGGAGGGCGCGCCCGGGTTGGCCAAGACCACCGCAATCCGCGCCCTGGCAGCGCGCCTGGAGGCCGATTTCGCGCGCGTGCAGTTCACCCCGGACCTGTTGCCTGCCGATCTGACCGGTACCGAGATCTGGCGCCCGCAGGAAGGCCGTTTCGAATTCGTGCCGGGCCCGATCTTCCATCCGATCCTGCTGGCCGATGAAATCAATCGTGCACCGGCCAAGGTGCAGTCGGCGCTGCTGGAAGCCATGGGCGAACGCCAGGTCACCGTGGGTCGCCACACCTATGCGTTGCCCTCGTTGTTCCTGGTGATGGCCACGCAGAACCCGATCGAGCAGGAGGGCACGTTCCCGTTGCCCGAAGCGCAGCTGGACCGCTTCCTGATGCATGTGCGCATCGGGTATCCGGACCAGACGGCTGAGGCGGAAATCCTGCGGCTGGCGCGCGAACGCGCGCGCGGCGCGCTGGGTGAAGCCCCGGCGGCGCCGGAGAAAATGCCGATGCAGGATGTCTTCCAGGCGCGTCGCCAGGTACTGGACCTGCACATGGCACCGGCCCTGGAACGCTACCTGGTGGAGCTGGTGCTGGCCTCCCGCGATCCGGCCCGCTACGACCCCGCGCTGGGCCGTCGCATCGCGTGGGGCGCAAGCCCGCGCGGTTCGATCGCGCTGGAGCGTTGCGCGCGTGCGCGCGCATGGTTGGCCGGCCGTGACTTCGTCACCCCTGATGATGTGCGTGCGGTGGCTGCGGACGTGCTGCGCCATCGCGTGCTGCCGAGCTACGAGGCGACCGCCGAAGGCTGGGATGGCGAACGGCTGGTGCAGGAACTGCTGGCCCGGGTGCCGGCACCCTGAGCCTGCGCATGACCGATACATCCCAGGAGCATGGTGTGTCCGCCAGCGAAGGCGATGGACTGCGCCCGCAGCTGGCCGAGCTGGTGGCGCTGCGCCGTCTGGCCCAGCGTCCGCCGCCGCCCCGTCGCGGCCGCGCCGGCAATGCGGGGCAGGCACCGTCGCCGCTGCGCGGGCGCGGCATGGAGTACGCGGAATCGCGCGAGTACGTCGCCGGTGACGATGCCCGTCATATCGACTGGCGCGTGACCGCGCGCACCGGTCGTGCCCATACCAAGCTGTTCCAGGCCGAACGCGAACGGGTCAGTCTGATCGTGGCCGATACCTCGCCTGCGCTGTATTTCGGCACCCGCGTGCGCTTCAAGTCGGTGCAGGCCGCGCGTGCCGGTGCAGTCGCCGCCTGGTCGGCGCAGCGCCGCGGCGACCGGATCGGCGCGCTGCGCGGCAGTGACCGCGAAGCGCCGGTGGCGCCGGCCGGTGGACCACGTGGCGTGCTGCGTGTGCTCGACGCGCTGACGCGCTGGTATGCGCAACCTCCGGCCGATGATCTGGGTCTGGAGCGCGCGCTGGACCACGCGGCGCGCGTACTGCGTCCGGGTGCACGGCTGCTGGTGCTGGCCGACCCGCAGCAGGCCATCCGCATTGCGTCGGCGCGATGGGGAGCGCTGGCCCAGCATCACGACCTCAGCCTGGTGCTGCTGGTCGATCCGCTGGAGCTGCAGCCGCCGTCGGCGCCCCTGCAGTTCCTTGCCGCCCAGCAGCGCATCGGACTGGACCTGCGCCGCAGCGACGTGCAGGCGCAGTGGCATGCGCATTTCGTTGAACCGCTGCAGGAACTGCAGCGCCAGCTGGGGGCACGCCGCATCGATGTGCAGGTACTGAGCAGTGACGCGGCCAGCGATGCCTGGCTGGCGCCGGCGCCTACCGAGGTACCCGCATGAGCGCAGCCCTGCCCCTGCGCGATGTGCAGCTGCCACCGGCACCGTCGTGGTGGCCACCGGCCCCCGGCTATCTGATGATCGGGGCGGTTCTGCTGCTGGCGCTGCTGATCCTCGCCCTGCTGTGGTGGCGTCGCCGTCGGCGTCAGCAGCGCTGGTTGCAGGCGTTTGATCGCGAGCTGGCGGGCGCGACCGATGCCGCCGCCGAGGTGGCGGCCATTGCGGGCCTGCTGCGCCGGGCCGCGCGTCAGGCACGGCCGGGCAGCGAAGCGTTGCATGACCACGCCTGGTGGCAGCGGGTGGATCCGCAGGCGACGTTGCCGGCGGCGCAGCGCGATCTGCTTGCCGAGGGCGCGTACCGGCCGCAGGTGGATGCGGCCGATGTCGCAGTGCTGCGCCGCTGGGCACGCGGACGTTACCTGGCGATGCTGCAGGAGTGGCGCCGATGAGTGCGCTGGCGAGTTACTGGCCCTGGCCGGACCTGCAGCTGGCCTGGCCATTGGCGTTGTTGGCGGTGCCGTTGCCGTTGCTGATGCTGGCCTGGAAGCGCCGTGCCGCCCCCGGCGCTGCGCTGCGCGTGCCCTATGCCGCGACCGAACTGGAGGCCCTGGCCGGAGCAGGCCGTATCGATGCGCGCAGGTGGCGCGCGCTGCTGCTGTGGCTGGGCTGGATCGCGCTGTGCGTGGCGCTGGCGCGGCCGCAGCAGTTGGGCGAGGCGATCACACCGCCGCAGCAGGGGCGCCAGATGATGCTGGCGATGGACGTGTCCGGCAGCATGGGCGAGGCCGACATGGTGCTCGGCGGCCAGGCCGTCGATCGGCTGACCGCCGCCAAGGCCGTGCTGGCCGACTTTCTTGACCGTCGTGCAGGCGATCGCATCGGCCTGCTGATCTTTGGTGATCGGGCCTATACGCTGACCCCGCTCACTGCCGACCTGGCCAGCGTCCGCGACCAGCTGCGCGACAGCGTGGTCGGCCTGGCCGGGCGCGAGACCGCCATCGGCGATGCCATCGGCCTTGCAGTCAAGCGCCTGCGCAGCCAGCCCGAGGGCCAGCGTGTGCTGATCCTGCTCACCGATGGCGTCAGCAATGCAGGCGTGCTGGAACCGCTGCGTGCGGCGGAGGTAGCGCGAGCCGAGGGCGTGCGCATCCACACCGTCGCCTTTGGCGGTGATGGCAGCATGCGCTTTCTCGGAATTCCGATTTCCGCGGACCAGGACCCGGTGGATGAGGCGACGCTCAGGCAGATCGCCCGGATGACCGGCGGCCAGTTCTTCCGTGCCCGCGACACTGCCGAGCTTGCAGGCATCTATGCCGAGCTGGACCGGCTGGAGCCCATCGCGGAGAAGGGACCGGCCCTGCGCCCGCGCGATGAGCGTTATCCCTGGCCGCTGGGCGTGGCGCTGCTGCTCGGTGCGCTTGCGTGGGCATGGCCGGAGCGTCGTCGATGATCGCCCTGGCATCCCATCTGCCGGACTGGAGCGCGCTGCATTTCCTGCGGCCTGACTGGCTGTGGGCGTTGGCCGCGCTGCCGTTGATCGTGGCCGTAGCGGTGTATCGACAGCGCCGCAGCGATGCATGGCGGCAGGCGGTCGATGCCCATCTGCTGCCCCATCTGCTGGCGTCGGGGCCGCGCCGTCGCATGCGCCTGCCGTGGGCGCAACTGCTGGGCTGGACGCTGGCGTGCCTGGCCCTGGCCGGGCCCAGCTGGCGACAGCAGGCGCAGCCGATGTTCCAGGCCAGCGCACCGTTGCTGGTGGTGCTGGACCTGTCCAGCCGGATCACCGCCACCGACCTGCCGCCGTCGCGCCTGCTGCAGGCGCGGGCCAAGATCGGCACCTTGCTGCGCGCCCGCGAGGGCGGCCAGGTTGGGCTGATCGTCTATGCGGACGATGCCTATACCGTCGCTCCGTTGACCGAGGATGCCGGCAATGTCGCGCTCTATCTGGACGCGCTGTCGCCGGATGTCATGCCGCGCGACGGCCAGCGTGCCGATCGTGGCATCGACTGGGCGACACGGCTGATGCGGCAGACCGGCGCGCCCCAAGGGCAGATCCTGGTGGTCACCGACCAGGCTGACGATGAGGCCGAACTCGCTGCTTCGCAGGCCCGCAGCCTGGGGCTGCAGGTGTCGGTGCTGGGTCTGGGAACTCCGGGCGGTGCCGCGTACCGCGACAGCAGCGGCCAGATCCGCCAGGCCGCGCTGGACGAAGGCCGCCTGCGCGCCGTGGCGACGGCCGGCGGCGGCCGCTATGTGCGGATCGCCGCCGATGACCGCGACCTGCGCGCGCTGGGTGTGCTCGATGCCCGTGAGGGCACAGCGCTGCAGCGGCCGGGTACCGGTCACCAATGGCGCGACGAAGGCTTCTGGTTGCTGCCGCCGTTGATGCTGCTTGCGTTGCTGGCGTTCCGACGGCGTGCGCTGCTGGCTGCCGTGCTGGCGGTCGGCCTGTTGCCGTGGACGGACGGCGCGCAGGCGCAGGCGCAGGCACAGACGCGGCCGGTGCAGGGCACGCTGTGGAAGCGGGCGGACCAGGTGCAGCATCAGCGTCTGGCCGAAGGCGTACAGGCCTACCGCCAGGGTGACTTCGCACGTGCCCGGCAGCAGTTCGAAGGGCTCGACACCGCGGCCGGCTGGTACAACCTCGGCAATGTGCTGGCCCGCCAGGGCCAGTACGACGATGCCATAGCGGCCTACGATCGCGCACTGGCCCTGCACCCGGGCATGGCCGACGCGGTGGCCAACCGGGCTGTTGTGGATGCTGCACGCAAGCGCAAGCCGCCGGGTGGCCAGCGGCAGAACCCGGGACAGCAGAATCCGCCCCGGAAGCCGTCCTCGACGCCGCAGGATCAGCAGGGCCAGCCACAGCAGGGCCAGCCGTCGGGGCAGGGACAGCCGCAGGCGCCCTCGCAGCGCCCCCCGCCCTCAGACTCCGGCGCCCAGCCGCAACCGCGGCCCGGCGAGCGTGGTGATCAGGGACCGCCGTCACCGCCCCAGGCCGAGGACGCCCATGCGCAGGCCGAGGCCGACGCGCAGCAGCGACAGCGCATGCAGCAGGCCATCGAACAGGGGCGCGAGGGCCGGGAGGGCAAGGATGATCCGGCCGTTGCGGGCGACGACGGTCGCACGCCGCGCCAGCGCGAGGAACAACAGGCGGTGGAGGCCTGGATGCGGCGCGTGCCGGATGATCCCGGAGCGTTGCTGCGGGCCAAGTTCCAGCTGGAAAACGAGCGCAGGAAGAGGGAAGGGCGATGAACATGCACGGCCTACGCCGGTGTGCGGCAATGCTGCTGCTGTGGCTGCCATTGATGGCCTGGGCACAGCCGCGGGCATGGCTGGACCGCGATCGCATCGCGATGGGCGATACGGTCACCCTCAACGTGCAGAGTGATGCCGGTGCGCCCGACTTCGCGCCGCTGCGCGGTGACTTCGATCTCAGTGGGCAGACCAGCAGCCGCCAGGTGGAGTGGAGCAACGGCAGCATGCAGCAACGCAGTCTGTATGGCGTGGCACTGACGCCGCGACGCAGTGGCACGCTGACGATCCCGGCCCTGCAGGTGGGCACTGCGCAGACCGCACCGCTGACGTTGCAGGTGGATGCCGCCGCCCCGGTCACCGCTGCCAACGGTGCGGCCATGGCGTTCATCCAGACCGATGTCGACGATGACACGCCCTATGTGCAGCAGAGCGTTGGCGTGGTCGTGCGCCTGTTCTTCGCCTCGCAGCTGGCCTCCGGCGAGCTCATCGTGGATACGCCCGCCGGTGCCTCGCTGCAGCGGGTGGGCGACGACCGCACCGACGTGAGGCAGGTCAATGGACGCCGCTACAACGTGGTCGAGCGCCGCTTCCTGCTGATTCCCGAGCGCAGCGGGACACTGCGCCTGGCCGGCGCGCGCTTCAACGGCCGCAGCGCGGGCGGCTTCTTCGATGACTTTTTCGGAGGGGGCGATGGCCGCATGAACGCCACCGGCGCCGACCGCACGCTGCAGGTGCAGGCACAGCCGCTGCAGGCGCCGCAGCCGTGGCTGCCGTTGCAGGGCCTGCAGTTGCGCTATACCAGCGCGCCGAGTACTGCGCGTACCGGCGAGGCGGCCACCATCGTGGTCGAAGCGATCGCCGAAGGTGCCACCCGTGCCCAGTTCACCGACCTTCCGGTTCCGGACCTCGGCACGGCGGCGCAGGTGTTCGCCGAACCGGCACAGTACGAAGAGACCTTCAACGGCAGCACCCCGCGGTTGAAGATCACCCGTCGTTACTCCGTCGTGCCCCGCGAGCCGGGTCCGCTGCAGGTGCCGGGGCCGAGGGTGTCATGGTGGAACGTGCGCGACGGCAGCGCGCAGCAGGCACGACTGCCGGACCTGGCACTGACGGTCAGCGCCGGTACGGGCACTGCCGCGCCCGCCCCGCCGCCGCCGATCGACACCGATGCAGCGCTGCCCGACGACGACACGCGCATTGCGGCCACCGATCCGATCGCCTCGGGGACGCCGAGCCAGCCCTGGCCCTGGATTGCCGCGGTGATCGGCCTGGCGCTGCTGTGGCTGCTGACCCTGCTGTGGGGCTGGCAGCGCGGACGCGGCGGGCCGTCCATGCGCGGTGCCACTCGCCCGCCGGGGCCGCCGTCCGGGCCGGAAGCCAGCGAAGGACGCGGCAGCGTCGCCGAACTGCGCCGGGTGCTGGACGGCGAGGGCTTCGACCAGGTCGAAGCGCAGCTGTGCGCGATGGCAGGTGTACCGCGGCTGGAGCAGGTCATCGCCAGGCTGGGTGATCCGATCCAGCGCCGAGTGCTGCAGGACCTCCAGCAGGTGCGATGGGGCGGGCAGGGAGAGCCGGCACCGCTGCGTGTGCGGTTGCGCGAGGCCTTCCGTGACGGACCACACTGGTCGGGGACCGCCCGCGGCACCGACACTGGGCTGGCGCCGCTGTATCCGCAGCGCCGAACCTGAACCGGCGCCGCTTGCGCGCTTTGTTAGAGTGCATTCATTTTTCGAGGAAACCTGCGTATGACAGCAGCTGCCGCCGGCAAGAAGACGTTGCCCCTGCACTGGAAGATGGGCATCGGCTTCGCGATCGGCCTGATCCTGGGACTGACCGTGCACGCCCTGGGTGGCAGCGTCGATGGTCTGCAGAGCGGTGCCAAGTGGGTCATGGACTACATCACCACGCCTGCATCGGGACTGTTCCTCAATCTGATCTTCATGCTGATCGTGCCGTTGATCTTCTCGGCGCTGATCATGGGCGTGTCGGAGATGGGCGACATCCGCGCCCTCGGCCGCATCGGCTGGAAGACGCTGGCCTATACCGTGCTGCTGTCCGGCATCGCCGTGGCCATCGGCCTGGTGCTGGTCAACCTGCTCAAGCCCGGCGTCGGCGTCGATCCGCAGACCGCCGCGCTGATGCTCTCGGAGAACGCCGAACGCAGCAAGGAGATCGTCGCCGGCATCCATGGCACGCCGAAGGGCATGGACATGCTGCTGTCGATCGTGCCGAGCAACGTGCTGCAGGCGGCCTCCGACAACGGCGCCATCCTCTCGCTGATGTTCTTCGCGCTGATGTTCGGCATCGGCATGGTGCTGACCGATGACGAGAAGGTCGCCCCGCTGCGCCGCGCCATCGAAGGCGTGTTCGAAATCTCGATGACCCTGATCAACCTGGTCATCCGCCTGGCACCGTATGCGGTGGCCTGCTTCATGTTCAACCTGGCCGCGCTGTTCGGTTTCGAGCTGATCATCCGCCTGGGCGCCTACGTGGGCGTGGTGGTGCTGGCACTGGGCCTGCACATGGTGGTGACCTACGGCGCCGCCGTGTGGCTGTCGGGCCGTTCGCCGCTGTCGTTCTTCCGCGATACCCAGGAAGCGACGGTGATGGCCTTCTCCACCGCCTCCAGCAACGCCACCCTGCCGACCGCGCTGCGCGTGGCCGACCAGATGGGCCTGCCGCAGCGCGTGTCCCGCTTCGTGCTGACCGTGGGCGCCACCGCCAACCAGAACGGCACCGCGCTGTTCGAGGGCGTGACGGTGATCTTCCTGGCCCAGTTCTTCGGCGTGGACCTGAGCATCGGCCAGCAGATCATGGTGATGGCGGTGTGCATCCTGGGGGGCATCGGTACCGCGGGCGTGCCGTCGGGTTCGCTGCCGGTGGTGGCGATGATCTGCGCCATGGTGGGGGTCAACCCGCTGGGGATCGGCCTGATCCTGGGCGTGAACCATTTCCTGGACATGTGCCGCACGGCGCTGAACGTGACCGGCGATCTGGCGCTGACCACCCTGGTGGCCAAGGGCGAGGGCCACGACGGCCCGGCGCTGGTTCCCGACCGCGACTGAGTCCTGGCGACCTGATCGGGGTCGGATTCCTTTCCGCACGGAAAGGGCTCCGACCCCTTTTCACATGCGGAATCCGGCGGAGATCACGACGTTGCCGGCCAGCGCCCGCACGACCGGGCAAGTGGAACTGACCCCCACCCGGTGACTATGGGACAATAGGCCGCCCGCACGTCCGCGGCCGCCTCCCGATTCCGACAGAACCATGACGCAGCCTACCCGTCGCCAGTTGGCCAACGCCATCCGCTTCCTTGCCGCCGATGCGGTTGAAACCGCAAAGTCCGGCCACCCCGGCATGCCCATGGGCATGGCCGACATCGCCGAAGTGCTCTGGAACGACTACCTTCGCCACAACCCGAGCAATCCGTACTGGTTCAACCGCGACCGTTTCGTGCTGTCCAACGGCCACGGCTCGATGCTGCAGTACGCGCTGCTGCACCTGAGCGGTTACGACCTGCCGATCGAGCAGCTCAAGCTGTTCCGCCAGCTTGGCAGCCACACCGCCGGTCACCCGGAGCGCCATGAAACCCCCGGCGTGGAAACCACCACCGGCCCGCTGGGCCAGGGTTTCGCCAATGCCGTGGGCTTCGCCCTGGCCGAGAAGCTGCTGGCGCAGCGCTTCAACCGTCCGGAACTGGAAGTCGTCGACCATCGCACCTGGGTGTTCATGGGCGATGGCTGCCTGATGGAAGGCGTCTCGCATGAAGCCGCTTCGCTGGCCGGCACCTGGGGCCTGCACAAGCTGGTCTGCTTCTGGGACAACAACCACATCTCCATCGATGGCAACGTCGAAGGCTGGTTCACCGACAACACGCCGGAGCGTTTCGAGGCCTATGGCTGGAACGTGGTCCGCGATGTCGATGGTCACGACCCGGAGAGCATCAAGGCCGGCATCGAGGCCGCGCTGTCGCAGAGCGACAAGCCGACCCTGATCTGCTGCCGCACCACGATCGGCTTTGGTTCGCCGAACAAGGCCGGCAAGGAATCCAGCCACGGTGCTCCGCTGGGCAAGGACGAGCTGGAAGCCACCCGCAAGCAGCTGGGCTGGGAGTACGGCCCGTTTGAAATCCCGCAGGCCATCTACGATGGCTGGCGCGCCAACGGTGCCGGCACCCTGCGCCAGGCCGAATGGGAACAGCTGTTCGACAAGTATGCGGCCCAGTATCCGGCCGAAGCCGCTGAACTGACCCGTCGTTCGCACGGCGAACTGCCGGCCGACTTCGTTGCCCAGGCCGACGCGTACATCGCCAAGGTCGCGGCTGAAGGCCCGACGATCGCCTCGCGCAAGGCCTCGCAGCTGGCCATCGAGGCCTTCGCGCCGCTGCTGCCGGAAATCGTCGGCGGCTCGGCCGACCTGGCGCACTCCAACCTGACCCTGTGGAAGGGCAGCACCTCGGTCGCCAGCGACGACGCCAACGCCAACTACGTGTACTACGGCGTGCGCGAGTTCGGCATGACCGCGATCGCCAACGGCCTGGCGCTGCATGGCGGCTTCATTCCGTTCGATGCCACCTTCCTGGTGTTCAGCGATTACGCCCGCAACGGCGTTCGCATGAGCGCGCTGATCCCGGCCCATGCCATCCACGTCTACACCCACGATTCGATCGGCCTGGGCGAAGACGGTCCGACCCACCAGCCGGTGGAGCATCTGGCCTCGCTGCGCTACATCCCGAACAACGACGTGTGGCGCCCGTGCGATGCCGTCGAGTCGGCGGTGAGCTGGAAGGCGGCGATCACCCGCCAGGACGGCCCGAGCTGCCTGGTGTTCAGCCGTCAGAACCTGCCGCACCAGCCACGGAGCGCCGAGCAGATCGCGCAGATCGAGCGTGGCGGCTACGTGCTGGCCGACGCCGCCGGTACCCCGGACGTGATCCTGATCGCCACCGGTTCGGAAGTCTCGCTGGCCACGGAAGCGAAAGCCCAGCTGGACGCGGCCGGCCTCAAGACCCGCGTGGTCTCGATGCCGTCCACCGATGTGTTCCTGCGCCAGGATGCGGCATATCGTGAATCGGTGCTGCCGAACGCCGTGCGCAAGCGCGTGGCGGTGGAAGCCGGCGTCACTGGTTTCTGGCGCCAGTTCGTCGGCCTGGACGGTGCGGTGATCGGTATCGACACCTTCGGTGCCTCGGCCCCGGCCGATGCGCTGTACAAGCACTTCGGCATCACCGCCGCGCACGTGGTGGACGCCGCCAAGGCGCTGTAAGCAGCATCGCGATGTGATGCAGGGAAGGCCGGCGCAAGCCGGCCTTTCCTTTTGGGCTGGCGCCGGGCCATGCCCGGCGGATCGGCTGCTCGCCGGGCATGGCCCGGCGCTACCGGCTTCAGGCCGTGCGTGCCAGCGCCAGCCGCAGCAGGCGCGCGTCCAGCCGCTCGTGGAAGTCCTTCGGTGACTGCAGGCCCATGCGCTGCAGGTACACCGCATCGCCATCGCCGGCCGGTTGCCGCAGCGCTGCCCAGACGGTACGCAGCTTGTCGCCGCGGGTCTGCGTGTTGGCCTTCAACCAGCCCAGCGCCTTGACCAGTACCTGCTCGATCTCATTGAAGTCGCTGCCCAGCGGGTAGTCGGGCAGGGTGCCGTCGGAGCGGAAGGGGGCCAGCGCTGCGGCCAGGGCCTGCGGTGTATTGCGCTGCAGCCGCTGCGGATCGGGCTGCGTCGTGGCCAGCAGCTTGCGCGCGGCCTGTGCCTGCTGCAGCAGGCCCTGCTGGAACGGCGCCTCGGTGATCGCCGCCATCGCCTGCACGCAGTCCTCGTCGGTCAACCCGCGCAGGTCGGCGATGCCGTACTCGTCCAGGTAGATATCACGCAGATGGCGGGGAATGGTGGTGTGGCCATAGTTCCAGCGCACGTTCGATTCGCGATGGCCCTTGTCATCGCGCGCGGCGCGGAACATCAGCACGCTGCGTGCTTCCGGCAGGGCATGGGCCATCGCCACGAAGTTGTACTGGCCGCCGACGCCGGACACCACGCGGCCATCGTCCAGGGCATCGGAGACCGCCGCACCCAGCGCAGTGGCCATCATGCAGGAGTTGAAGAAGCGTGCATGGCGGCGCTGCAGGCGCTCCAGCGTCTCGTTGCCGCCGTAAAGCTGGTTGATCTCACTGATGCGGCGCATGCCGATGGCGCGACGTTCATCCGCCGGCAACTCGCGCAGCCACTGGTAGAACTCCGGCGAGCCCAGGTAGAACGCGCCATGCAGGTATTCGCCTTCGGCGGCCAGCGTGGCATGGTCGATGGACAGCGTGCTGCCGTTCTCGATGCGCTGCATCAGCGCCAGGTCGTCATGCACCTTGCGCTTGATCACGCCGGTCTGGACCAGCCGCCGGAAGCCCTCGTTGAGCATCTCGCTGCAGCCGTACAGGCCGATCTCGAACGGCTCCAGGCCGCCGATTTCCTGTACCAGCGGATGTCGCGCAAGCTGCGGGTCCAGCGCGTGCAGCACGCGCCGGTAGCGCGCGTTGTCGGTATGCCGCAGCACCAGTGCATGGCTGAGTGCATCGGCCAGCGTGCCGATGCCGATCTGCAGCGTGCCGCCATCGCGCACCAGGGTGCTGGCATACAGGCCGATCGCATAGTCGGCGTCGGCGACCGGCTGCCGCGGCAGGCCGAACAGCGCCGGATACGGCGGCGGCGGGGTGATGACCAGGTCGAAGAAGGACACATCGACCGTGGCGGTGCCGCCCAGATAAGGCAGCTGCGGATCGATCTCGGCCACCATCAGCGGACGCGGCAGGCTGCGTGCGGCGATTGCATCGAGCGTGTCCTGGGTGATGTCGTTGTTGCAGGACAACGAGAGGCGGCGATCGTCCGGGCGCATCGCCACCTTCTGCACGATCACCTGCGGCGCGCGCTGGGCCACTGCATCAGCGGCATGGGTGTAGTTGAGGCTGGTGTAGCTGGACTGCGCCTGCCGGGAACCGAGCAGGGCGCCGGACTGCATGTAGAACTCCTCCACCTGCACATGGGCGGGCAGTGCGTCACGGGCGATCGCGTCGGCATAGGCCAGGCGGGGGAAATCCTCCCCGAAATGGCGCTGCGCGAAGGGGCCCAGGAAGCGGGCCTCCAGGCCGCTGCCCCGCACCTTCGGCGGATTCAACGACAGGGCAGTGTAGAGCTGGAGGGGGTGCGAGGGATCGTTCTCGACCCGTGCATACAGTGCATTGAGCAACCGGTGTGGCTTGCCCAGCGCCAGCGGTGCTCCGATCCGCAGCGGCCCTTCCACGCGCGCGAACAGCCAATCGACGGCGGCGTCCAGGTCGGTGAGGTGTTCGGTCATCCGGGGCAATCCTGCGTAAGGGGAGTTCCGGCATTACAGCATGTCGGGCTTGAACCGCCGTCGACGCGAGACTTCCGCACCGGCCACCATGAAGCGGCCATCGCCACGGTAGTGCACGGTGCGCGGCAGTTTCGGCCGTGGCGCGACGTGGGCACGCACGATCTCCCAGATGAAAAGGTTGCTGGTCTCGATCTGGCTGTCGTCGTACAGGCGGCACTCGAAGCACGAATGGCACTGGCCGACCAGCGGCGCGCCGACCTCGCGGGCGGGCAGGGCATCCAGGCCGAAGTGCGCGAACTTGTCGACCTCCCGCCCGCTGCAGTTGCCGATGTCCACTACGGTATCGAGCAGCTCCACGCCCGGCACATTGATCACGCATTCGCCGCTGCCCCGCGCCAGCGCGAAGCTGTGGTTCTCGTTCCACAGATAGGTCGCCACCAGTGATGGCGAGAAGCCCATCACCATGTGCCAGCCCATCGTCATCAGGTTGCGCTGGCCGCGCCATGCGGTGCTGACCAGCACGATCGGGCCGGGTTCGAGGAAGCGGCGGGCCTGTTCGACGGGGAAATCCTTCTTGGGCAGCGGTTTCATGCGCACTCCGGGGCCGGGACGGCCGATGCTGGGCCAGGGCGCATGAAGTGCAGGTCGATGGAGGGCTTGACAGCAGGTTTGATTACGTGCGTAATCGAATTGTCGATTACGGGCGTAAACAATGAATCCGATCAGTGAAGCCGAAGCCGTCGTGATGGAAGTGCTGTGGCAGCAGGCGCCCCGCGGCGCCGATGAGGTGGTTGCCGCACTGGCCCACCGGGACTGGGCCGAACCGACCATCAAGACGCTGCTCAACCGCCTGCTGACCAAGGGCGCGATCGCTGCCGAACGCGACGGCCGCCGCTATCTGTATCGGCCGCTGCTGCAGCGCGAGGCCTGGGTGGCGGCGCAGAGCCAGGACTTTCTGGGCCGGGTGTTCGAAGGACGGGTGGCGCCACTGGTTGCCCATTTCAGTGAGCGCGGCCAGCTCAGCGCGCAGGACATCGCCGAACTGAAGAAGCTGATCCAGGAGCTGGACCATGAGTGAGGTGCTCGACAGCGTGTGGCGGGCCAGCGTGTGGCTGGCGCTGGCGGTGATCCTGCTGGCGGCGATGCGGCCGCTGCTGCTGCGGCTGGGAGGGCCCTCGCTGGCCTATCGCAGCTGGTGGTTGTTGCCCCTGCTGCTGGCAGGCCTGTTGCTGCCGTTGCCTGCGCTGCCCCTGCTGCAGCATGTGCCGACCCTGCCCCTGAACGTGATGCCTGTCGCGCCGGAGGGCGAGCCGACCCAGGTCCTGCGCTGGCCGCAGTGGCTGCTGCTGGCCTGGATGCTTGGCGTGGCGATCAGTCTGCTGCGAAGCCTGCGTGCGCAGCAGCGCTTCGAACGTGTCCTGGGCCGTCTGCAGGCGCGTGCCGACGGCAGCTGGCAGGCCAGTGCCGATCCCGGTCTGCCGGCCCTGGTCGGCCTGTGGCAGCCGCGCATCGTGGTCGGCCCCGATTTCGACCAGCAGTTCGATGCACGCGAGCAGGGGTTGATCCTGGCACATGAACGCAGCCATCGCCGCAATGGCGATCACTGGGCGAACGGCGCGTTGCTGCTGGCACGCGCAGCGTTCTGGTTCCATCCGCTGATGCCGTGGGCAACACGCAGGTTCCTGCGCGACCAGGAACTGGCCTGCGATGCCCGCACCATTGCCACGCAGCCTGCGCTGCGCGGACTTTACGCCAGTACGCTGCTGAAGGCGCAGCTGGTTCACCCGGTTGCGCCGGCAGTGTGTCACTGGCGCAGCCAACCCGTGTTGAAGGAGCGAATCGCCATGTTGAAGCAGTCCAAGCGGAAGGCATTGCCGTGGGTGTCCGGGCAGGTGCTGGTGGTCGGGGTGTGCGCGGGCCTGGCCACGGTGGCGTGGGCAAGCCAGCTCGGGATGGCCGGCGTGTCGTCGATCGGCGTCGAGCCCGCCGAGTACGCGCAGGCCGATGCCGCTGTGGCCGGCCTGCAGCGTTCTGCACAGGTCGAGAGGATGGCACCGCCGAAGTATCCGGAGTCTGCGTTCCAGCAGGGCCTGACCGGCGTCGTCACCTTGAAGGTCGAGATCGACGCAGAGGGCAGGCCGACCGACGTACAGGTGCTCAGTGCCACCAATCCCGGTGTGTTCGATGCGGTGTCGATCACGGCCGCCAAGGGCTGGACCTTCCGGCCGGCCCTGAAGGATGGGCGTCCGGTGGCTTCCGCCGTGCGGATTCCACTGACGTTCTCCATGAGTGAGGACGAGAGGGAAGCGGAGCGCGCGCGGTGAGGCAGGCCGCGCTGCTGTTGGCCACGCTGCTGGCCGGCTGTGCCACCCAGGAGCGACTGGGCACGGTTGACACCCGCAGCGAGAGTGTCGGCCATCAGCGGTTGCAGCCCACAGCGGCGGGCGGCAGCGGTCAGGTGCAGGCCTATGCGCTGGCAGCGGGCGAAGGCTATCGGATGCCGCAGCTGTATGCGGCGCCTGATCCGAAGGTGGGCGACCGCGATCCGCGTACCGAACTGGCGCCCACCACCATCTGCCTGCAGGTGGTGGTCGATGCGGAAGGCATGGTCGAGCGCAGCCTGCCGCTGACCGACCGCCCCGAGTGCGCCGCCGGCGCTGCAGCGGAGAACGCGCCGCTGCTGCAGGCGGCGCAGGAGGCGGTTGCGATGTGGAAGTACAGCGCTGCCGCGGTCTGCCACTACCCGGTCGGCAAGGTCCCAGCCGACCGCGGCGACTGCGGGAGCGCCGAGCGCATCGAGCCGGTGCCGGTCAGCCTGCTGTACGCCTTCACCTTCGAGATCGTGAAGGGCCGGCAGACGGTCCGTACGCAGGGAAAATGATCGCGCGTGATGCCGGGTAGCGCCGGGCCATGTCCGGCCGGTACAGCGGCGTCGATCAGGCGCCGCCCTGGATGTTGGCCTTCACCGCCGGTTGCATCAGCGCCGGTTCGGCCAGCGTGGCGTCGCGGGCCTGGCGCACGCTGACGAAGTCGGCTTCGGCCACGCCGTCATGCACGTGGATGTTGCGCGCGCGCTGCTCGCCGATGGTGGTCTCGTTGGCGATGTCGCGGCCGCCCGGGCCATAGTCGTGGCAGACGAACACGCGGGTGGACTCGGGCAGCGCCAACAGGCGCTGGATCGAGCGGTACAGCTGCGCCGCATCGCCGCCGGGGAAATCGCAGCGGGCGGTACCGCCGTCGGGCATGAACAGCGAATCGCCCGTGAACAGTGCGTCGCCGATCAGGTAGGCGATGCTGTCGCTGGTGTGGCCGGGCACGGCGATGACCTGGCCGCGCACTTCGCCCAGCGTGAAGGTCTCGCCATCGGCGAACAGGTGGTCGAAGATGTCGTCCGCGGCAGGAAGCTGCAGGCCGAACCGCGGCGCAAAGGTCGCCTGCACGGCGCGGATGCCTTCACCGATGGCCAGCGTGGCGTGAGGGAAACGCTGCTTGAGCCGCCGCCCGGCCGACACATGGTCGGCGTGGGCGTGGGTCTCCAGCAGCCACCTCAGCCGCAGCCCCTGCTGCTCGATCGCGTGCAGCAGGGGCTGGACCGGCGACTCGCTGCTGGCATCGGTGTCCGGGTCGTAGTCCAGGACCGGATCGATCAGCGCAGCCTCACCGCTGGCCGGGTCGCTGACCAGGTAGCTGAAGGTATTGCTGTCACGATGGAAGAACGACTGGACCTGGACCGGCATCGGCAACCTCCTCAGCGTGCGGCGAGCACGCGGTTCAGCAGCTGCGCCAGATTCTCGCCGGCCAGCCGCAGCTGCGCTTCCGCCACCGGGCGGTAGCGCGCGGTGTATTCATCGCCGATCTTACGCGAGGCTGGATAAACGCCGGCTTGCATCGAAATGCGGCAGCTGGCTTCAGCCCACGCCTGCGGATCGCGCTGCGGATTGGACTGGCGCGCCAGTTTCGGCGCCGGCAGCGACCGCAGCACCGGCAGATAGCCGTTGTCGTCCAGCTTGCGGGTGTTGAGCATGCCGCTGTCCCACAGCGAATGGAGGTTGGTGCCGCGGTTGCCGTACTGCAGCTGGAAGTCGTTGCCGCCCTTGTCGTGACCGTAGCCGGCATGCATTGGCTGGTGGATGTCGCCGACCAGATGCACCACGAACTTCAGGGCCTGCAGCCGCTCGCCGTCGGTCAGGCTGCGATCGCCGAGGATCGCGCTCTGTGCCTTCAGCGCTTCGACGATGCAGTTGCCGTTGGTGCAGTGCCTGGGCGCTTCGTAGTGGCAGCCGTCTTCGGCGATGTTGACGTAATGCCAGCCGGCGGAACGGCGGCCGAGGCCCGGGTCCTTGGCACGCAGCTGGTCGGCCCAGGGCGCCACGCTGGCGAGGGTGGCACCGGGTTCGGTGGCCAGCAGGCGGTCGACTTCGGCGCGTGCAGCGGGCGAGAGGCGGGAATCCGCTACCTCAGCGACAAGGCGATGACCTTGCGCGCCCCAGGCATGGGCAGGGGCGGAGGCGGACAGCAGAGCCGGCGCGATCGCGGCGGCGAGGAACAGGGAATGCAGGGCTTTCATGCCGGCATTCTAGCGGGGCGGCGGCCGGACGCGTTTGATCCAGCATGGCCGCTCGCCACGCGCCCTTGATGCGCGGACCGTTACGGTGGCGCGGCCACGGGCGGGGACATCGCGATGAGCATCACGGACCGGCGCATCACGGCAGTACATGCGGACGACGGCTTTGCCCGCGCGTTCGATGAACAGGTGGTCTGGCGGATGCGCTGGGCCTGTGCCGTTGCCGGCATCTTTTCAATCGGCTTTGCCGTGCTGGACCATTTCTGGCTTCCGCCGGATGTGCATGCACAGGTGCTGCGCTGGCGGCTCGGGCTGCTGCTGCCGGTACTGCTGGTGGCGGTAGCACTCACCTTCGTCCCGGCGTTCCGCCGCCATCTGCAGTGGCTGGGGGGCGGTGCTGTGCTGATCAGCGGGCTGGCGCTGGTGACGATGATCTGGACGGCGCATCGCGCCGGCGTGGATTATCCCTATGAAGGCGTCAGCCTGTTCCTGCTGCTGAACTACTTCCTGTGTGGCCTGCGCTTCGGCGTCGCCACGCTGACCGGAACCCTGATCGCATCGGCGTTCGTGCTGGCGGAGCTGCAGGTCGGCCGGCACTGGGCGCAGATGCTGCAGAGCGTGACGTTCGTGCTGGCCAGCAACCTGGCTGGCATCTTCGGTAGTTACATCCTGGAAAGGCAGGCGCGTGCAACCTGGCGCGCCGAGCAGCGGCTGGATGCACTGGCCAACCACGACGGATTGACCGGATTGCTCAACCGGCGCGCATTCGATCGTCGTGCCAACCAGATCTTCCAGCGTTATCTCCGCCGGCCGCACGCGCGTGGCGCCTTGCGCATCGCGATGATCGATATCGACTACTTCAAGCGCTACAACGACCATCATGGTCACCCGGCGGGCGACGCGGTCCTGCATGCGGTGGCGGTGACGCTGGCCGCGCAGCTTCGCGGCGCTGACTCGGTGGTGGCGCGGTACGGCGGCGAGGAGTTCGTGGCGCTGGGGCAGTGGTCGCCAGGCGAGCCGGAAACCGCGCCGTTCGAGCGGATGCGTCAGCAGGTCC
Organism: Stenotrophomonas sp. GD04145; assembly: GCF_029835135.1. Classification (NCBI taxonomy): domain Bacteria; kingdom Pseudomonadati; phylum Pseudomonadota; class Gammaproteobacteria; order Lysobacterales; family Lysobacteraceae; genus Stenotrophomonas; species Stenotrophomonas sp. GD04145. The sequence goes on from NZ_JAODZG010000021.1 coordinate 44,467, forward strand.
AGGCGCTGGCGATCGCCCATGCCGATTCGGACGCCGCGCCGGTGGTGAGCGTCAGTATCGGTGTGGCGCGGTGGCATGACGATGGCGCCGATTCGCTGGAGCAGGCACTGGCGCGTGCGGATGCCGCGCTGTATCGGGCCAAGGCGTCCGGGCGCAACCGGGTGGAGGTGGCCACCGATGGGTAAGCCGAAAAAAGCCCCGGCGATCACCGGGGCAACATGCTGCGGAGGGTTCAGCGGTTGGCCGGAGGGCGGGGCAGGCCCGCCACGCCGGAGGCAGCGCTCAGAACTTGAAGACGTAGGAGGCGCCGTAGACCAGCGGATCGATGTTGACCGTACCGATCTTCTGGCCGTCCAGCTTCACCTTGCTGTCGATGTCGATCCAGCGCATGTCCACGCGCAGCGCGCCCTTCTCGCCGATCGCGAAGTCCACGCCGGCGTGTGCGGCCAGACCCCAGGAGTCCTGCAGCTTCAGCCGGCTGTCCTTGAGCGCGCCCGTGGTGTCTTCGCTGAAGAAGGTCGTGTAGTTCACGCCCGCACCGATGAACGGCGACACCTTGCCCTTGCTGTTGAAGTGGTACTGCACGGTCACCACCGGCGGCAGCTGCTTGGTGCTGCCGACACGGCCGAGGCCGTTGATGTTGATGTCGTGCTTGAACGGCAGTGCCGCCAGCACTTCGATGCCCAGGTTGTCAGCGATGAAATACTCACCGGTGATGGTCGGCTTGACGTCGTTGTCGACGTCGACCTTCAGCGTGCCACCGGCCAGCCAGCCGTTGTTCGACTTCGGTGCCACCTGGTGCACGCCGGCCGAAAGGGTCCAGTCGCCCTTGGACTGGGCCATCGCCGGGGCGGCGGCGAGGGACAGGGCGGCGGCCAGGCTGGCCACGATCAGGGGAGAGGTCTTGCGCATGGGGGTGTTCTCGTTGCGGGGTGGATGGGGCCAGTCTCGGCCTCACGCCGCGCTAACGCTTTGATCCGGATCAAATCCGGCCAGCCCGCCCGCCACCGGCCCGGCCTGGCCGGCGGTGGCCAGGCCGGGCCTGCTAGACTTGTGGGCCCTATCCACCCCGCCGCACCCGTCGCGGCTGCAGGAGCTTGAGAAATGGCAATCAAGGTTGGTATCAACGGTTTCGGTCGCATCGGGCGTAACGTCCTGCGCTCGGCGGTGCTGAACTTCGGCGACGACATCGAAATCGTGGCCATCAACGATCTGCTGGAGCCGGATTACCTGGCCTACATGCTCAAGTACGACTCCGTGCACGGTCGCTTCAAGGCTGACGTGTCGGTGCAGGGCAACGACCTGCTGGTCAACGGCAAGAAGATCCGCCTGACCCAGGAACGCGATCCGGCCAACCTGAAGTGGGACGAAGTGGGCGTGGACGTGGTCATCGAGTCCACCGGTCTGTTCCTGACCAAGGAAACCGCGCAGAAGCACATCGATGCCGGCGCCAAGAAGGTCATCCTGTCCGCCCCGTCCAAGGACGATACGCCGATGTTCGTGTTCGGCGTGAATGACAAGACCTACGCCGGCCAGGCGATCATCTCCAACGCCTCGTGCACCACCAACTGCCTGGCCCCGCTGGCCAAGGTCATCAATGACAAGTGGGGCATCAAGCGTGGCCTGATGACCACCGTGCACGCCGCCACGGCCACCCAGAAGACCGTCGACGGCCCGTCCAACAAGGACTGGCGCGGCGGCCGCGGCATCCTGGAGAACATCATTCCGTCCTCCACCGGTGCGGCCAAGGCGGTCGGCGTGGTCATTCCGGAACTGAACAAGAAGCTCACCGGCATGAGCTTCCGCGTGCCGACCTCGGACGTGTCGGTGGTCGACCTGACCGTCGAGCTGGAAAAGGAAGCCACCTACGCCGAGATCTGCGCCGAAGTGAAGGCGCAGAGCGAAGGCGCGCTGAAGGGCATCCTCGGCTACACCGAAGACAAGGTCGTGGCCACCGACTTCCGCGGTGAGACCCACACCTCGGTGTTCGATGCCGAAGCCGGCATCGCCCTGGACGGCACCTTCGTCAAGCTCGTGTCGTGGTACGACAACGAGTGGGGCTACTCCAACAAGTGCCTGGAAATGGCCAGGGTCGTCGCCGCCAAGTAAGGCCGGCGAAGATCGCGCACGAACCCCGGCCTGGCCGGGGTTCGTCGTTTGAGGGACCGGCCCTGTCGTAGCATGGGGCGGTCCGACCGCCGCCGCAGGGGCGCGGGATCGCATGGGAAGGCACGCAATGGAAGCACTGATAGCCCTGGTCGTATTGATACTGCTGGCGATTCCGCTGCTGCTGGTGGTCGCGCTGGTGATGATCGCCGGCCTGCGGCGCCGGGTCACCGCGCTGGAGAGCGCACTGGCCGATGTGTCGCAATCGCCGCGCGCTGCCGCGCCACCGCCCGGGCCCGCCCCCGTTCCGGCAACGGACGCGCCCGCCATGGAGCGACCGCGGGCTGCGGCAGCACCTTCTCCCGTGGCGGCCCATGCGCCGGAATCGTCCGTGCCGGCGCCGCCGCGGCAGGCAGCGCCGCCACCACCACCGCTGCCGGCCACGCCGCCCCCGCCCGCGCCGCCGGTCGAGCCGGCCGGGCCGGGCTTCTTCGAGCGTGGCATCGGCGCCGTCAAACGCTGGTTCACCGAGGGCAACGTGCCGGTCAAGATCGGCATGCTGGTGCTGCTGGCCGGTGTTGCCGCGCTGCTGAAGTACGTCAGTGACCAGGGCTGGCTGGTGCTCCCGGTCGAACTCCGGCTGGCGGCCGTCACCGCTGGTGCGCTGGGCCTGCTGGCCTTCGGCTGGCATCAGCGCGAACGCCGGCGCCTGTTCGCGCTGGCCCTGCAGGGCGGCGCCATCGGTGTGCTGCTGCTGACCATCTTCGCGGCATTCAAGCGTTTTGAACTGCTTGCGCCGGGGTTTGCGTTCGCCAGTTCGATCGCGCTGGTCGCCGGCCTGTGCGTGCTGGCAGTGCTGCAGAACTCGCGCACCCTGGCGGTGCTGGGCATCCTGGCGGGCTTCATGGCCCCGCTGTGGCTGTCGACCGGCAGTGGCAACCATGTCGGCCTCTTCAGCTACTACGCAGTGCTCAACGCCGGCATCTTCGCCATCGCCTGGTTCCGTCCGTGGCGCGCGCTGAACCTGCTGGGCTTCGCGTTCACCTTCGGTATCGGCACGTTCTGGGGCGTGCTTCAGTACAGGGCCGAGAAGTTCTCCAGCACTGAACCGTTCCTGCTGCTGTTCTTCGCCTTCTATCTGCTGATTCCCCTGCTGTACGCGCGCAGGCAGCCTGCCGGTCGCCGCGATCTGGTCGATGGCAGCCTGGTGTTCGGCACGCCGTTGATCGCCTTCTCGCTGCAGGCGGCGATGCTGCACGAACAGCCGATGACACTGGCACTGTGCGCGCTGGGCCTGGCGGTGATCTACGCGGTGCTGGCGCGTGCCTTGATCGCCCGGGCCTCGTATACGGTGCTGGCGCAGTCGCACGCGGTGCTGGCGGTGGGTTTCGCCACGCTGGCCGTGCCGCTGGCCTTGTCCGCCCGTGCCACCGGTGCGGTGTTCGCGCTGGAAGGTGCCGGGCTGGCCTGGCTCGGTCTGCGCCAGAGGCGCTGGCTGCCACAGGTGTCCGCTGCGCTGCTGCAGATGGCGGCGGCATTCGCCTTCGTGGCAGGTGGCAACCACTGGCACGAGGACGCGCGCCTGCTGCTCAATCCCACCGCGATCGGTGCGCTGCTGCTGGCCGTGGCGGGGTTGGCGTCGGCGTGGAGCTACCAGCGCCGGGCACGTCATGAGATCGCCCTGGTCTACTACCTGTGGGGCCTGCTGTGGTGGCTCGGCGGCTGGGTGCACGAGATCGGTCGTTTCCTCGCGCATGCCTCGCAGGCCGATGCACTGCTGGTGCTGGCGGCGGCGACCGCCTGGCTGGCAGCCGAGGTGCAGCGCCGGCAACCGGCACGTGCGCTGGGGATGACCGCACTGGCGATGCTGGCGATGGCGTTCCCATTGGCATTGGCGCAAAGCCATGCACACCAGCAACCGTTCGCGGGCCACGGCGCCCTGGCATGGGCGCTGTTCGCCGTGCTGGGGGTGCGCACGTTGCTGTGCCTGCGCCAGGGCGGCGACACGGTGGCGCGCATCGCCCAGTTCCTGTGGTGGCTGCTGTGGCCATCGCTGCTTTCGCTGCTGGCCCTGTGGGGAGGCGGCGAGGCTGGCCTGGCACAGGGCTGGACGTTGTTGCTGGTGACGCTGCCCTGGTTGCTGCTGGCCGCCCTGTCACTGTGGCGCTGGGGTTGGCTGCGCTGGCCGCTGGGCCCGGCATTCGATGCCGCACGCGTGCCGCTGCAGTGCGTGCTGTTCGCGCTGCTGGCGACCGGATGGCTGCTGGGCCAGCTGCTGCCGGGCACTGCGGCACCGCTGCCGTGGCTGCCGGTGCTGAACCCGGCCGAGATGGGGCAGTGGCTGAGCCTGTTGCTGCTGGCGCGCTGGCTATACAGCGATGTGGCACCGCCCGCGCTGCGCAGGCTGCGCCTGCCGGTGCTGGCACTGGCGGGCTTCATCGCCCTGACCAGCCTGGTCCTGCATGGCGTGCACCACTGGGGGGGACTGGCCTGGAGTACGTCGATGGCGCGCTACAGCTTGGCCCAGACCAGCCTGACCGTGCTGTGGAGCGTGCTCGGCGTGATCGCCTGGGTGTGGGGCTCGCGTCGTGGCCAGCGTGTGTTGTGGATGGTCGGTGCGGTGCTGATGGGCGTGGTCCTGGCCAAGCTGGTCCTCATCGATCGCCAGCACCTGGGCAACCTGCTCGGGATCGCATCGTTCATCGCCTATGGCCTGCTGTGTACGGTCGTCGGCTATCTGGCACCGGCGCCACCGGGCGCGGTGCCATCCGTGGAGGAGAACCAATGAGAATGTGGAGCAGGATGGTGGTGCCGGCGATGCTGGGCCTGTTCGCCACCATGGCCGTACACGCGGCCGACTACCGCACGCAGTACGCCGAGCAGTGGCCGCTGACGCTGTCCAGTGCGCAGTCCGGCGCCTATCGGGTGGTGCTGGAACCGGCGATCTACCGCCGTGCAGGCGCAGCAGACCTGGGTGACCTGCAGGTGTTCAACGCGGCCGGACAGGCCCTGCCGTCGGCATTGCTGGCACCCGACGCGCCGCTGGCACAGCCGCCGGTGCAGCGCGAGCTGCCCTGGTTCGCACTGCCGCCGCTGGCCGATTCACAACGCAACGACCTGCAGTTGCTGACCGAGCGCGATACCGACGGCCGTGTGCGCCGGGTCGAAGCGCGTGTCGGCGCCGGAACGGTGAACGGGCAGGGCGGCTGGCTGATCGATGCCAGCGTGCTCGGCCAGCAGCCGCTGGCGGCGCTGGTGCTGGATTGGGCCGACAGTGGCCAGCCGCTGCAGGCGCAGGTGCAGCTTGATGCCAGCGATGACCTGCAGCATTGGCGCTCCATCGGTCGGGACATTCCGCTGGTGGACCTGCAGCGCGCCGGCAAACGATTGCTGCAGCGACGCCTGCAGGTTGACGGCAATGCGCGCTATCTGCGCGTGCTGCCGCAGGGCGACGCGCGACTGCCTGCCCTGCATGGCGTGCTCGCCGAGCTTCCGCCGGCACCGGCGACGTTGCCGTGGGAATGGCTGTCACTGACGCCGATAGCGCAGGGCAAGGGCGAATACACATTTGAACTGGACGGCCGTTTCCCGATCGCGCGCGCCGATGTCGCCAGTACCGACAACAGCCTGGTGCAGTGGACGCTGTTCAGCCGCGACGATGAAGGCGCGCAGTGGCAACGACGCAGTGCACCGTGGATCGCCTATCAGCTGCAGCAGGGAACGCAGGGCCCGCGTCAGCAGTCGGCGGCGCAGGTGCTGGGCGATGTGCACCGCGACCGCTACTGGAAGCTGGTGGCAAGCCCGGCGGAGATCGCCGGCGCCCCCACCCTGCGCCTGGGCTACCAGCCGGAAGTGATGGTGTTCCTGAGCCAGGGCGCTGCGCCCTATGCACTGGCGGTGGGCAGCGCGACGGCGCGCCGCGCGGAGGCGCCGATCGGGGTGCTGATCGAGGAACTTCGCCAGCGCAACGATCCGGCCTGGCAGCCGACGCTGGCACGCCTGGAGGGCCGTCCCGAGCCGCTGGCCGGAGACGCAGCGCTGGAACCGCAGCGGGACTGGAAGGCCTGGCTGCTGTGGGCGCTGCTGGGCGTGGGGGTCCTGGTCGTGGGCGGTCTGGCGGTCAGCCTGCTCAGGCAGAAGCCTTCGCCTTCGGCGTAGATCCCGACGAATCCCGGCCGCGCATGGAGCGGCGCTGCGGCCGGCGCCATCCGTTCTGCCGCAGCCGATACAATGACGGTCTGCCGAACGCCGGCACCCCGTCCCTGAGCCCAAGAGTTGCCCATGTCCATCGTCCGCATGACCGACCTCGACCTCTCCGGCAAGCGCGTGCTGATCCGCCAGGATCTGAACGTGCCGATCGAGAATGGCCGCATCACTTCCGAACAGCGCATCACCGCTTCGCTGCCGACGCTCAAGCGCGCACTGGAGCAGGGCGCGGCGGTGATGGTCACCTCGCACCTGGGCCGGCCGAAGGAAGGCGTGTGGAGCGAAGCCGATTCGCTGGCACCGGTTGCCGCACGCCTGTCCGAACTGCTGGGTCGCGAGGTGCCGCTGGTGCGCGACTGGATCGACGGCGTCGAGGTGCAGCCGGGGCAGCTGGTGCTGCTGGAAAACTGCCGGATGAACGTCGGCGAGGGCAAGGATGACGAAGCCCTGTCGAAGAAGTACGCCGCGCTGTGCGATGTGTTCGTGATGGATGCCTTCGGTACCGCGCACCGCGCGCAGGCGTCCACCCATGGCGTGATCCGTTTCGCCCCGGTCGCCGCGGGTGGCCCGCTGCTGATGGCCGAGCTGGATGCCCTGGCGCAGGCGCTGGACGCACCGGCCAAGCCGCTGCTGGCCATCGTGGCCGGCAGCAAGGTCAGCACCAAGCTGGAACTGCTGGCCAACCTGGTGGGCAAGGTCGACCAGCTGATCGTGGGGGGCGGCATCGCCAACACCTTCATCGCGGCTGCCGGCTACAAGGTCGGCAAGTCGCTGTACGAGCCGGACCTGCTGGACACCGCCCGGAAGATCGTTGCCGACGCCAAGGCGCGCGGGGCCGAGATTCCGCTTCCGGTGGACGTGGTCACGGCCAAGCAGTTCCTGCCCGACGCCATTGCCGAAGTGAAGGCCGTGGATGCGGTCGCCGAAGATGATCTGATCCTGGACATCGGTCCGCAGACCGCTGCCCAGTACGCGCAGCTGATTGCGAATGCCGGCACCGTGGTCTGGAACGGCCCTGTCGGCGTGTTCGAGTTTGAAGCCTTCAGCAAGGGAACCGAAGCGCTGGCGCGTGCCATCGCCACGTCCCCGGCATTCTCCATCGCCGGCGGTGGCGACACCCTGGCAGCGGTCGACAAGTTCGACATCGCCAAGGACGTGAGCTACATCTCCACCGGTGGCGGCGCGTTCCTGGAATTCCTGGAAGGCAAGACCCTGCCGGCCGTGGCCGCGCTCGCCGCGCGCGGCGCATGAACCCGGACGGCACCCAGGCCGGTTCTGCCCACCCGGCACCGGAAGAACGCGCGACGCTCTTCTTCGACCTGGACGGTACGTTGATCGATTCGCAGGTGGGCATCACCACCTGCATCGCTTATGCGCTGCAGAAGATGGAGCATCCGGTGCCGGCGCGGGAAACCCTGCTGGGCTGGATCGGGCCTTCGCTGCGCACCACGTTCGCGCCGCTGTTCATCGAACCGGCGCGGGTGGAGCAGGCCGTCGGGTACTACCGCGAGCGCTTCGATGCCGAGGGCTGGCGCGAGCACACGGTGTACCCCCAGGTGGAGGACGCCCTGCGCACCTTGCATGCGCGTGGCCACCGCCTGGCGGTGGTCACCGCCAAGAACGAGCCGCACGCGCGCCGGATCCTGGCCCATCTGCCCTTCGGCGGATTGTTCGAGGACATCATCGGCTCGACCCTGGATGGTTCGCGCAGCCACAAGCCCGAGCTGGTCGGCGAAGCGCTGCGCCGGCTGCAGGTGTCGCCCACGCAGTGCTGGATGATCGGCGACCGTCGCATGGATATCGAGGGCGCGCGTCACCACGGCCTGCGAAGCATCGGCGTGCTGTGGGGGTTTGGTGGCGAAGCGGAACTCACTGAAGCCGGTGCGGGCCAGCTGGCACGCGAACCGGTCCAGCTGACGACACTGTTGGCCTGATGCCTCTTTGACCGGGCATGGCCCGACGCTACCGGGCACCCTGCGCCGGCGTATGTCCGGGCGATGTCCGTTACATGTCCCGCAGAGTCAGGCAGCACAAGGTTGTAACCGCATACATGGGGCGTGAAGGATGTGCTAATTTCCGTGCTTTAACGGGAGAGGCCCATTCACCATGTTCGAGCGTCAGCGTCGCACCAAGATCCTAGCCACCCTCGGTCCGGCCACCGATCCGCCGGGCGTGCTGGAGGATCTGTTCCGCGCCGGCGTCAACGTGGTGCGCCTGAACTTCAGCCACGGTGACCCGTCCGGCCAGGCCAAGCGTGCCGCCGACGTGCGCGCTGCCGCACAGCGGGTGGGCGTGGAAGTGGGCATCCTGGCCGACCTGCCGGGCCCGAAGATCCGCATCGAGCGCTTTGCCGAAGGCAAGATCCATCTCAAGGCGGGCGACCGTTTCGATCTGGTCGCCTCGCCCAACGCACCGGCCGGCGATGCCACGCAGGTGGGCGTGAGCTACCTCGGCCTGCCGCAGGACGTCGGCCCCGGTGATGTCCTGCTCCTCGATGACGGCCTGATGCAGCTGCAGGTCGTCGAGGTGCAGGGTGAGCGGATCATCAGCACCGTGCTCAACGACGGGGTGCTGTCTGATCGCAAGGGCTTGAACAAGCAGGGCGGTGGCCTGTCGCTGGGCGCGTTGACCGAGCGCGACAAGGAGCTGATCGGGATCGTCGCCAAGATCGGTGTCGACTTCATCGCCGTTTCCTTCTGCCGCAATGCGCAGGACATGAACGATGCCCGCGCGATCGCCGAATCGCACGGCTGCTACGCCGCGCTGGTGTCCAAGATCGAGCGCACCGAAGCGATCGAGAACCTGGAGGAGATCGTCGAGGCCAGTGACGTGGTGATGGTGGCGCGCGGCGACCTCGGCGTGGAAATCGGCGATGCCGAACTGCCGGGCCTGCAGAAGAAGATCATCAAGGCTTCGCTGGCGCAGAACAAGGTGGTGATCACTGCCACCCAGATGCTGCAGTCGATGGTGGAAAGCCCGATCCCGACCCGCGCGGAAGTGCTGGACGTGGCCAACTCGGTGATCGACGGCACCGATGCGGTGATGCTGTCGGCCGAAACCGCTGCCGGTGCGTATCCGGTCAAGGCCGTGGAGGCGATGGCGCGCATCTGCCTGGGCGCCGAGCGCCAGTTCCAGACCGAGACCGACTTCAATGCGTCGCCGCGCAACCTGGAGCGCGCCGACCAGGCCATCGCGATGGCGACCATGTTCCTGTCCCAGCACGTGGGCGTGCGTGCCATCGTGGCCATGACCGAGTCCGGCGGTACCGCGCGCTACCTGTCGCGCTTCCGCGCCAAGGCACCGGTGTTCGCGGTGACCCGCCATGACGGCGCACGCCGGCAGATGGCGCTGATGCGCGATGTGTTTCCGATCAATTTCGACAGCCGTGGCCTGACCCCGCGCGAAGCCGCACGTGGCAGCATCCGCCTGCTGGTCGAATCGGATCTGCTGCAGGCCGGCGATCGGGTGGTGTTCACCAGCGGTGAGCACATGGAAACCCACGGTGCGACCAACACCCTGCGCCTGCTCGAGGTGGGCGAAGACGGTCGCGCCAGCGGTCTGGGCGATCTGTAACCGCTGCGGAACCGGGTCGGAGCCCCACCGGGGCTCTGACCGGAACGGCGCAGGACAGCGCCTGTCCTGAACGGACATTGGAATCGTTTCCAGTCTGGCCTCCACGTCGAGGCCACGGGCTGCGGGGCTATACTTACGTTTTTCCCGCACCCGCCACAGGAAGTACATGAGCATCGAACAGCTGGCTGAAACCGCCCAGGCCATGGTTGCCCCGGGCAAGGGCATCATCGCGATCGACGAATCCACCGGTACCATCGCCAAGCGCTTCGCCGGCGTGGGCATCGAGAACACCGAGGAGAACCGTCGCGCCTATCGCGAACTGCTGCTGACCACGCCGAAGCTCAACGAGCACATTTCCGGCGCCATCCTGTACGACGAAACCATCCGCCAGTCGACCAAGGACGGCGTGCCGTTCGCCAAGTACATGGCCGACCACGGCATGATTCCGGGCATCAAGGTGGACAAGGGTGCGCATCCGCTGGCCGGCTGCCCGGGCGAGCTGGTGACCGAAGGCCTGGACGGCCTGCGCGAGCGCCTGCAGGAGTATTACAAGCTGGGTGCGCGCTTTGCCAAGTGGCGCGCGGTCATCAACATCGGCGAGAGCATTCCGTCGGGCACCTGCATCGAATCCAACGCCCATGCGCTGGCCCGCTACGCCGCGCTGTGCCAGGAATGCGGCCTGGTGCCGATGGTCGAGCCGGAAGTGATCATGGACGGCGACCACGACATCGAGACCTGCTACGAAGTCACCGAAGCCACCCTGCGTTCGCTGTTCGACGCCCTGTACCAGCAGAACGTGCTGCTGGAAGGCACCATCCTGAAGGCTTCGATGGTCATCTCGGGCAAGGACTGCGAAGAGCAGGCCGACGTCGAGGAAGTGGCCGAGTCCACCGTGATGTGCCTGAAGAGCACCGTGCCGGCGATCCTGCCGGGCGTGGTGTTCCTGTCCGGCGGCCAGAGCGATGAACAGTCCACCGCCCACCTCAATGCGATGAACCAGCTGGGCAACCTGCCGTGGCCGCTGAGCTTCTCCTACGGCCGTGCCATGCAGCAGGCGGCACTGAAGCTGTGGGCCAAGGACATGAAGGGCAACTACGCCGCCGCGCAGAAGACCGTGTTCGAGCGCGCCAAGGAAAACGGCCTGGCTGCACTGGGCAAGTGGAACGGTTGATCGGTTCCATCGCAGGATGAACAGGGCAACGCCGGCCTCACGCCGGCGTTTGCTTTTGCGGGTATCTTTTCCGCCTCCCGCGGGCCCGGCCGGCCCGGGGGACACACATGGAAGGCCAAGGAGAAAAAACATGCGTTTGGCAGCAATCACGCTGGCCGTTGCTACGGTCCTCGCCGCAGGCGGTTGCAACCGCTCCGGCAGCAATGCGGATGTGGGCAAGGCCCCGTCGCTCGAGTTCGACAAGCCCGTTTCCGGCGAGATCACCTCGCGCAGCGGCATCAATTTCAATGACGGCAGCCACCACCAGCTGTACCAGATCACGCTGGAGGACAAGCAGCTGGTGGGCATGAAGCTGACCGGTGCCCTCAGTGGCTCGATTGCCGTGTTCAACAATGGCAGCCTGGTCGCCAGCAGCCGCACCGGCTATGAGCGCAGCGGGGATGTATCGCTGGCGTTCCGCGCCAACGGCGCCGGCACCTACCAGGTGGCGGTCAACGCCGACAGCCCGACCGCCTACGGCCCGTATCGCCTGCGGGTGGAGAAGCTGGTGCCCTACGACGGCAAGCCCATCGCAGGCAGTGGCGAAGTCGTCGACATGCTGGTATCCGGATCGCAGGACTACACCCTGCAGGTGGACAAGGCCGGCCTCTATGAAGTCAACCTGTCGTCCGATGCGTTCGATACCGTGCTGAAGCTGAAGGGCGGCGAGATCGACGCGGAGAACGACGATGGCGGTGACAGCACCAATTCGCGCCTCTCGCTGCCGTTGCAGCCCGGCAAGTACACGCTGGGCGTGCGCGGGCTGGACGACGATGCGTCCGGCACCTTCAAGCTGACCGTTGCCCGCACCGAGCTGCCGGGCAACATCGTCGAGCGCGATGGTACCCAACTGCCGCAGTCGGGCAGCGTGTTCACCATGCTCGACAGCGAAGGTCGCCGTCGCTTCCTGCTGACACTGGAGCGTCCGGGCGACGTTCGCCTGGATGCGATCTCCGGTCAGGTGGACACCGTGCTGCGTGTGGTCGGCGGTGACGTCGAGCTGGTCGACGACGACGGCGGCAACGGCACCAACGCGCGTCTGCAGGAATCGTTGCCGGCCGGTCATTACACCGTCGATGTTTCCAGCCTCAGCGACGAGCAGGGCCTGGTCGAGGTGCGCGTGCAGATCGATGGCGCCAGCGCTGCCGGCGCCGCGGCGTCGGCGGCCCGCGCAGCGGCGGATGCGGCGGCCGTGCCGGATGACGCCGCAGTCGACGCGGCCAGCCGCTGACGCGTCCAGGGGCACTGCCGCAATGAAAAGGCCGGGCATTGCCCGGCCTTTTCTTCAGTGCCGCCGCCCCGTGTTCAATGCGCGGCAGCGAAGCCGGTATCGCCCAGTGGCGGCAGCAGCGTGCCGCGCACTTCGTTTTCCGCGTTCTGCCCGGCACTGGCCAGGGCCTGCTGATACGCCTTGGCCGTGGCGGTATTGAAAGCAACCAGCACGATCCGCATCGGCTGTGCATGGCTGCGTTGCCACGCCAGGGTTTCCGTCACGGCGATCTGCGCGGCCTGGTACAGCGGATAGCCGTACACGCCACAACTGATGGCCGGGAACGCGATCGACTGCACCCCGAGCGATTCGGCCAGCTGCAGCGACTTCCAGTAGCAGTTGGCCAGCAGCGCGGGTTCATCGCGCAGGCCGTCGTGCCAGACCGGGCCCACCGTGTGCAGCACGTGCCGCGCCGGCAATGCATGGGCGCCGGTGGCGCGCACTTCACCGGTCGGGCAGCGCACGCCTGGGCGCAGTTCCGGCAGTTGCCGGCATTCGGCCAGCAGGCCGGGGCCGGCGGCACGGTGGATCGCACCGTCCACTCCGCCGCCGCCCAGCAGCGATTCATTGGCCGCGTTGACGATCGCATCCACCGCCAGGGTCGTGATGTCGCCCTGCCACACTTCGATCTTCATGCGTCCGTCTCCTGCCTGTCGGATGTTCCGCGCAGTACCTGCGGCGGCTGTACCCAGCGTAGGGGACAGGCCATCGATGCTGCGTCATGACCGTCTCACGCGCTGCGATCCGACGGTCTTCACGCACGATGGCGGTCGCCACCTTCACGCAGGCTGAAGCAGAAAGGGGTCAGATCCTTTTCCGTATGGAAAAGGCTCTGACCCCATGTTTCCGAGGTGCGCCGGCAGGGTCAGAGCCCTCTCCCGGACGGGAAAGGGATCCGACCCTGTGCATCACGGCAGGCCGGCCAGCCAGTCGTCGTCGGAACCTTCGTTCACGTCGGCGAACAGGGGCGTGGAGAAGTAGCGCTCGCCGGTATCCGGAAGCATCGCCAGGATCACCGAACCCGGCTCGGCGCGGCTGGCCACATCCAGCGCGCTGGCGACCGTGGCGCCGGCGGAGATGCCGACGAAGATGCCTTCCTCAGCGGCCAGCCGGCGTGCGGTGGCGATGGCGCGTTCGTCGTCCACGCTCAGCAGCTCGTCCACCACGTCGCGGTTGAGCACGTCCGGCACGAAGTCCGGCGTCCAGCCCTGGATCTTGTGCGGCTTCCAGTCATCGCCCTTGAGCAGCGCGGCGCCGGCTGGCTCGGTGGCGATGATGCGGGTCTGCGGCCGTGCGACCTTCAGCACCTCGCCGACACCGGTGAGGGTTCCGCCGGTTCCCCAGCCGCTGACGAAATAGTCCAGGCGCCTGCCGGCGAAGTCGCGCAGGATCTCCGCCGCCGTCGTGTTGCGGTGGTAGGCCGGGTTGGCCGGATTGGCGAACTGGCTGGCGAGGAACCAGCCATGCTGTTCGGCCAGTTCGCGCGCCTTGCGCACCATGCCGCTGCCACGTTCCGCCGCCGGGGTCAGGATCACCTTCGCGCCGTAGGCACGCATCAGCTTGCGGCGTTCCACCGAGAACGTCTCGACCATGGTCGCCACGAACTTGTAGCCACGGGCGGCGGCCACCATCGCCAGCGCCACGCCGGTGTTGCCCGAGGTGGCTTCGACGATGGTGTCACCCGGCTTGAGCAGGCCACGGGCCTCGGCGTCGAGGATGATCGCCAGCGCCAGGCGGTCCTTGACCGAACCGCCGGGATTGAACGACTCGACCTTGGCGTAGAGGCTGACCTGCGGCGGCGCCAGGCGCTGCAGCTTGACGATGGGGGTGTTGCCGACGGTGTCGAGGATGGAGTCGTACAGGGCCATGGAAGCGCTCCGGAGGCGGGGCCGCGCCAGGACGGCGGGCGGAAGAGGGAGGGCTGGCTGTTCACGCCAGCGGCTGCCGGCTGACCGTAGCGCCGGCATATGACGCCCGGAAATGACCAGATGCCTTTCTTAAACAACCTTTGGTTATAAGCTGGTGACGGTAATTGACCCTAGAGTGGACCTCCGCCCCTGCTGCCTGCCCGCCCATGACGCTGACCCAGCTGCGCTATCTGGTCGCCATCGCCGACGCCGAGCTGAACATCACGCTGGCTGCCTCGCGCGTGCACGCCACCCAACCCGGCCTGTCCAAGCAGCTCAAGCAGCTCGAGGACGAGCTGGGCTTCCTGTTGTTCGTACGCAAGGGTCGCAGCCTGGAGTCCGTTACCCCGGCCGGTACCGAGGTGATCTCCCGCGCGCGCGCCGTGCTGGCCGAGGCCAACAACATCCGCACCTACGCGGCCAACCAGCGCCGCGAAAGCCAGGGCCAGCTGATCCTGACCACCACCCATACCCAGGCGCGCTTCGTGCTGCCGCCGGCGGTGGCGGCGATCAAGCAGGCGTATCCGCAGGTCAGCGTGCACCTGCAGCAGGCCGCCGAAGCCGATGCGCTGGATCGGTTGAACCAGGGTGATGCGGACATCGCCATCATCAGTACGGCCGGTGGGGAGCCTGGCGATGGCATCGCCGTACCGTTGTTCCGCTGGCGGCGGCTGGTGGTGGTGCCCAAGGGCCATCCGCTGGATCGCGCGGGCCGCGCACCGGACCTGGCGGCGCTCGCCCGCCAGCCGCTGATCAGCTATGAATCGTCCACGCGCCCGAACTCGTCGCTGCAGCGTGCCTTTGCTGCCAACGGGCTGGTTCCGGATCTGGCGCTGACTGCGCTGGACGCCGATCTGATCAAGACCTATGTGCGTACCGGCCTGGGTGTGGGCCTGCTGGCCGAAATGGCGGTCAGTTCCCTCGACGAAGACCTCAAGGCATGGCCGGCACCCGCTCCGATCGCCGAGTGCATCGCCTGGGCGGTGCTGCCGCGTGACCGCGTGCTGCGCGATTACGCGCTGGAGCTGGTGCATGTGTTGGCGCCACAGATCGATCCGCGGGACCTGCGCCGGGTGCTGGACGGCAACCAGGTGGCCGCGTGGCCGCTGCCGCCGACCTGGGAATCGCTGACCCAGACCATCACGGTGTGAGGGTGCTCGGGCAGGGCTGCGCCCTGCACCTGCGAAGAACTGGCGCAACAGCAACAACGCGGCCAGGCCCCGATGGATCGGCCGCGGAGAGGAACAACCGGATCGGATCCCCGCCAGGATCCGACCCGGTCCGACGCCCTCCGCCGGACCTATCCGACTCTACGGCAGCCGCACGCCCAGCGGTCGCCCGGATACATCCCGACATACGCCGACACCGCCGCACAGACCCTTGCATGGAACGGGTTCAGGCCGCTATCGCGACGCCGGTTCCACGCCGGTAAACGCTTGGCATATACCGCCTTCGCGGGGGGATGCCTACACTCGGCGGCCGTGGATCAATCAGGACCGTTCATGTTGGCTCGTATCGCTTCGACCCTGGCCCTTGGCCTCAGCCTGGCCGTCCTGGCCGGGTGCGCAGGCAAACAGGAGGCCGCCGCGCGACGGCAGGGGGAAGCGGTGCCGGTCACCGCGCAGATCGTGCAGCCCACGCAATGGAACGACACCCTGCAGGCGCTGGGTACGGCCAAGGCGCGGGAGTCGATCAGCGTCACCGCCAAGGTCAGTGAGATCGTTGAGAAGGTGCACTTCGAAAGCGGCCAGCAGATCGCTGCGGGTGCGCCGATCGTGACTCTGCGTGGCCAGGCCCAGGAAGCGGCGCTGGTGCAGGCGCAGGCCACCTTCCACGAGGCCGACCAGCTGTACCGCCGGCAGCGCGAACTGGCCACGCAGCGGTTGGTGTCCAGCGCCACGCTGGATACGCAGAAGTCGATCCGCGATGCCGCCGAGGCCCGTGTCGCGCAGATGCAGGCCGACATCGGCGACCGTCGTGTGCGTGCGCCGTTCGCAGGTGTGCTGGGTATCCGCCAGGTCAGCCCTGGCACGCTGCTGACGCCGACCACGGTGATTGCCACCCTGGACGACATCGAGCGCATGCACGTCGATTTCCAGGTGCCCGAAGTGGAACTGGCCGCGCTTTCGGCGGGCGACAAGGTCAGCGCGACCAGCGTCGCGTGGCCGGGGCGCACGTTCGAAGGAGAGGTCACCACCATCGATGCACGTATCGACCCGGCCACCCGCGCGGTGACCGTGCGGGCCGACTTCGCCAACGCCGACCATGCGCTGCGCCCGGGCATGCTGCTCGATGTGCGCCTGTTCCGCCCCGAGCGCCCGGCGCTGGTGATCCCGGAGATCGCGGTGGTGCAGGTGGGCCGTGACAGTTTCGTGTACCGCATCGGCGCCGACGACACCGTCGAGCGCGTGGACGTGGTCACCGGCGCGCGCCGTGCCGGCGTGGTCGAGATCAAGCAGGGGCTGGCCGCCGGTCAGCGCATCGTGGTCGACGGCACCGGCAAGCTGCGCCCGGGTCTGAAGGTGGCCGCCCGTGATGCGGCGCCGGCCAGCGGTGCCAAGCCTGCCGATGCGCCTGCGCCGGTCGCGACCGAGGAACACGGCGGATGAAGCTGTCCGACGTTTCCATCCAGCGGCCGGTGTTCGCCGTAGTGATGAGCCTGCTGCTGCTGGTGCTGGGCATCATGTCCTTCACCCGCCTCACGCTGCGCGAACTGCCGGCCATCGACCCGCCCATCGTGTCGGTGTCGGTTGACTACACCGGTGCCTCGGCGGCCGTCATCGAAAGCCGGATCACCCAGGTGCTGGAAGATGCGCTCGCCGGCATCGAAGGCATCGATACCATCAACGCGCGCAGCACCAACGGCCGCTCGCAGGTCAGCATCGAGTTCACCTCCAACCGCGATATCGAGGCCGCGGCCAATGACGTGCGCGATGCCGTCAGCCGGGTTGCCGACCGCATGCCGGAAGAGGCGCGCCCGCCGGAGATCGCCAAGGTCGAGAGCGATGCCGATCCGATCATCTGGTTCAACATGGTCTCCTCGACCATGGATACGCTGGAGCTGAGCGACTACGCCGACCGCTATGTGGTCGACCGCTTTTCCAGCCTCGATGGCGTCGCCCAGGTCCGTATCGGTGGTCGCCAGCGCTATGCGATGCGCATCTGGCTGGACCGCGATCAGCTGGCCGCGCGTGGACTGACCACCGGTGATGTGGAAACCGCGCTGCGCAACGAGAACGTGGAACTGCCCGCCGGGCGCATCGAATCCACCGACCGCGATTTCACCCTGCGCGTGGAACGCAATTACATCAAGCCCGAAGACTTCGCGACCATCCCGCTGGGCAAGGGCAGCGACGGTTACGTCGTGCGCATGGGCGACGTGGCGAAGATCGAGCTGGCGTCGGCCGAGCGCCGCGCCTATTACCGCAGCAATGGCGAGCCGGGCATCGGCCTGGGCATCGTCAAGACCTCCACCGCGAACTCGCTGGACGTCGCGCGCACCGCGCGCGCCGAAGCCGAGCGGGTCGCGTTGACGCTGCCCAAGGGCACGCAGATCTTCGTTGCCTTCGACAACACCACCTTCATCGAAGCGGCCGTCGATCGCGTCTATGCCACATTGGTGGAGGCGAT
Source organism: Stenotrophomonas sp. GD04145 (assembly GCF_029835135.1). Taxonomy (NCBI): domain Bacteria; kingdom Pseudomonadati; phylum Pseudomonadota; class Gammaproteobacteria; order Lysobacterales; family Lysobacteraceae; genus Stenotrophomonas; species Stenotrophomonas sp. GD04145. Next base: position 62,369 of record NZ_JAODZG010000021.1, read on the forward strand.
GATCCTGGTGCTGGCGGTGATCTGGCTGTTCCTCGGCAGCTTCCGCGCAGCGCTGATTCCGGCCGTGACGGTACCGGTGTGCCTGGTGGCCGCATTCATCGCACTGTACGCGTTCGATTTCTCGATCAACCTGCTGACATTGCTGGCGTTGGTGCTGTGCATCGGCCTGGTGGTCGACGATGCGATCGTGGTGGTGGAAAACGTGCAGCGCCGGATCGATCTGGGTGAGCCGCCGCTGGTGGCGTCCAAGCGCGGTACCGCGCAGGTGGCCTTCGCGGTGATCGCGACCACCGCGGTGCTGGTGGCGGTGTTCCTGCCGGTCGGTTTCCTCGAGGGCAACACCGGACGCCTGTTCCGCGAGCTGGCGGTGGCGCTGGCCGCGGCCGTGGCGCTGTCCGCGTTCGTGGCGTTGACGCTGACACCGATGATGGCCTCCAAACTGCTCAAGCCGCATACCGGACAGGCGCCGCGTGGCCTGCATGGCTTCGTCAACCGCAACCTGGAGCGGCTGGCCGGCGCCTATGGCCGCATCCTGCAGCGCCACGTCGATCGCACCTGGATCTACCTGCTGGTGATGGCGGCGGCATTGGCTGCCAGCTGGCTGCTGATCAAGGTGCTGCCCTCGGAACTGGCGCCAGCCGAAGACCGTGGCTCGTTCCAGATCATGATCGACGGCCCGGAAGGCGCAGGCTACGACTACACCGTGCAGCAGGTGCAGCAGGTCGAAGCGATGCTGGCGCCCCACGTCGGAGCGGACAAGCCGATCGTGCGCGCCAACCCGCGCGTGCCCGGTGGCTGGGGCGCAAGCGAGGAAATGCACACCGGCCGGGTGAGCATCTTCCTGCAGCCGTGGCGCCAGCGCAGCGAAGGCACCCCGGAGGTCGCCAATGAGCTGCAGAAGGAGCTGGACACCATCCAGGGCGTGCGCGTGCGCACGCAGGTCGGCGGTGGCCTGGTCCGCAGCGGCGGCCAGCCCTTCCAGATCGTGCTGGGAGGCCCGGAGTACGCCGAGATCGCGCAGTGGCGCGACCGCATCCTGCTGCGCATGGCCGACAATCCCGGCCTGGTCGGCCCCGACTCGGACTACAAGGAAACCCGCCCGCAGATGCGGGTGAACATCGACCGCCAGCGCGCGGCCGACCTGGGCGTGCCGGTCACCGCAATCGGCTCGGCGCTGGAAACGATGATGGGCTCGCGTCGCGTCACCACCTTCGTCGACAACGGCGAAGAGTACGACGTGCTGGTCCAGGCGGGCCGCGACGGACGCGCCACGCCGGCCGATCTGGCCGCGATCCGCGTGCGTGCCACCTCCGGTGAGCTGGTGCCCTTGTCGAACCTGGTCACCCTGAGCGAGGTTGCCGAGGCAGGCACCTTGAACCGCTTCAACCGCCTGCGCTCGATCACCATCAGCGCAGGCCTTGCGCCGGGCTACCCGTTGGGCGAGGCCATTGCCTGGGCACAGAACGTCGCGCGCGAGGAGCTGCCGCAGTACGCGCAGGTGAACTGGAAGGGCGAGTCGCGCGAGTACCAGAGCGCGGGTGGTGCGGTCCTGCTGACCTTCGCCATGGCCCTGCTGGTGGTGTACCTGGTGCTGGCCGCACAGTTCGAGAGCTTCATCCATCCGCTGACGATCATGCTGACGGTACCGCTGGGCGTGCTCGGCGCGCTGGTCGGCCTGTGGTTGAGCGGGGGCACAGTGAACCTGTTCAGCCAGATCGGCATCGTGATGCTGGTCGGCCTGGCGGCGAAGAACGGCATCCTGATCGTCGAGTTCGCCAACCAGCTGCGTGACGACGGCCGCAGCGTGCGCGAGGCCATCATCGAATCATCGATGGTGCGCCTGCGTCCGATCCTGATGACGTCCATCGCCACCGTGGTCGGCGCGATTCCGCTGGTGGTGGCCGGTGGACCGGGTTCGGCGAGCCGTGGCACGATCGGTATCGTGATCATCTTCGGCGTCACCCTGTCCACCTTCCTGTCGCTGTTCGTGGTGCCGGCGTTCTACGCACGCCTGGCCCCGTACACGCGCTCGCCGGAAGCAGTGAAGCGCGAGCTGGAAAAGCAGGAAGCAGCGTCGCCCTCGGTGGGCGGGCATGCCTGACCGTCGCGCCGACGGGGGCGGATCCCTTTCCCCGCAGGAAAGGGCCCCGACCCCAGTGCTGCGCGGCGACGGTTTCCAGCTGCGTCCATGGCGCGGCGGCGACCTCGAATCGCTGCTGCGTCATGCCAACGATGCCGAGGTGTCACGCGGCCTGCGCGATCGCTTCCCCTATCCCTACACACGTGAGGACGGTGAGGCGTTCCTTGCCGGTCGCGTGTTGACCCCGGGCACCCTGGCACTGGCCATCGAGATCGACGGCCAGGCCTGCGGCAGCATCGGTGCCCAGCCGGGCGTGGCCGAGCGTGGGCATACCGCCGAGCTGGGCTACTGGCTTGGCCGGGCGTACTGGGGGCGGGGCATCATGACCCGCGTGGTGGGCGTCTTCGCGCCGTGGGTGATGGACGAACTGCGCCTGTTCAGGCTTCAGGCCACCGTGGTGGACTTCAATCTGGGCTCGGCCCGGGTGCTGGAAAAGAACGGTTTCCACGAAGAGGGCGTGGAGCGCTGCGCCATCTACAAGCGCGGCACCCTGCATGACCT